>JAISTB010000015.1 GCA_031272775.1 Fusobacteriaceae bacterium
AAGAACGCGCCGCCGGAAGTTTTATTTTTGATCTCCCGCCGGAAAAACGGCGTCTATTTTGTCAGATCTCCTTGCTCTCCCCTTCTCATTTCCTGATATTTTGCGATTAACAGAAAAAAAATGCCGGTGTCATTGAAATAAGGACACTGTATTTTTCGTATCGAAAAATCAAGAACCGGAGGAGGAATCATGGAAGCAAAACCTCAAGAATTAAGCGGCCATTACGGTCGGATTCGCAAATCTGATTTTGTAGAATTGCGCAATTTTAGGATTTTTCATCATGAAGATTAAAAAAGCCATGCCGGAGGCGGTATGGCTTTTTTGGGCGTAAAATGTGATTTCAGCGTTTGGAGGAAGGCACAACGTAATGGGATAAGACTATTACTCACTTGGGGGTTGACTTAGGGGGGTCACTTGATGGGCATCTTGATGGGTATCTTGAAGGGTCGCCTCAGTTTCTGGTCAAACCGCTCTACCTTGCCTCTCCATACTGCGCTGCGATATATTTTTGATTCTGACTTCGTCGCTTATCCAGAATTGTCATCAGTAACAAACCTGAATCAAGCAAAGGCTTCAGATAGAGACTCGTAAAGTTCTTTTTATCTTTAAATCCACAAAATTCAGCAATTTCAGCTTTTGAGCGAGCTACAGTACAATAGGACAATATTATATCACTGACTTGGGGGGTCACTTGGGGGGTCACTTGGGGGGGCATTCCATCATGTGGTCCGACATGCCCGGGACCGCCAGCGCGCTGGGTATCACGGGACAGTATACGGAATACGGCGAAGACAGCGCGACGACGTATCAAAGGGCCTACACGCCCGAAAACGTAGCTGAAATCGCGGAAAAACTGACCGCCCTTGTTCCCGTTATAGAATAAAACCATGGAGGAACCATGAACGCAAAGGTTAAGACTTTTTAGTGAGGGTCTCGCCCAGCGCTTTCTGTCGGTCGCGGGCTGAAAAAGGGGTTTACGGTATGAAAAAATTCTATTATTTACTTGTTGACAAATCAGGAATTCTGAGGTAATATCAATAGCGTGAAGATGATCATACGTCAGTCATCAAAAAATACTATATTTATCATATTTTGAGGAGGAGATAAATGAAACGATTTTGCACAATTTTCTTATCATTCATCCTGTTTTTTTCCGGACTCTTATATGCCGCCGGCTTAACTGGCGTCAAAGATGGAACTTACAAAGGAGTCGGTCAGGGAAATCAGGGAGAAATTACTGTGGAAGTTACGGTAACTGGAGGACAGATTTCATCGGTGAAAACGGTAAGCCATAACGAAACTGCCGGAGTAGCGGATCCGGCTCTGGATAGAATTCCAGCGGCCATTGTACAGGCGCAATCCCTTTCTGTGGATACGGTAGCGGGCGCCTCCATGACAAGCAAGGGGATTTTGGCCGCCGTGGAAGACGCGCTGATCAATGCCGGCGGAGATATTAAAGGCCTCAAGGAAACAGCGTTGAAAAAAACTGACGGCGCCGGGAAAAAGCTCATAGAAAAGAAAGCGGATGTGGTTATTATAGGCGCCGGAGGAGCCGGAATGTCTGCCGCTGTTGCAGCAGCTAAACTGGGCTCTTCCGTTATCGTTATAGAAAAAACCGCCATAATGGGGGGCAACACAATCCTCGCTGGGGGTGGATACAACGCCTATGATCCGGCTCTCGAAAAGAAACAGGAGATTTCACAGGCGCAAATCAAGTCTATACAGGCCCTTTTGGCAAAAAAGCCGCTTCGCAATGAAGTACCGCTTTATCAGGAAATCCGGTCAAAACTTGAAAAAGATTTTGACGCCTACCTGAAATCCGGAGCAAAATATCTCTATGATTCGCCAGAACTCCACGCTTTGCAAAGTTGGGACGCCGGAGATTATTACGGAAATCTGGCGCTCATCTACAAGCTGGCGCAAGAATCCCCTGTCACAATGAAGCAGCTGGCAGATATGGGCCTTGTGTGGAAAGACTATACGCTGACTTATGTAGGCGGACTGTGGCCTCGAGCGCATGAGGCGCGGGATTACAAGAGCGGTATCGGATTTATAGACATTTTTAAAAAAATTATCGCTGAGAAAAAACTGCCTGTCGAAATTGTCATGGAAGTAAAGGCCGAAGAATTGCTGCTTTCCGATAATAAGGTTGTCGGCGTCAATGCTACAGGCGCGGATGGAACGCCTTATACATTTACCGCCAATAAAGGGATTGTCATCGCTTCCGGCGGATTTGGCGCCAACGTGGAAATGCGCATGAAATATAACACCCAGTGGGCGAATCTCGACAGCTCGATCAAGACAAGCAACAGCCCCGCCATTACCGGAGACGGCATCATCATGGCGCAAAAATTAGGCGCTAATGTTGTCGATATGAACCTGATACAGCTTCTACCGACTTGTGATCCCCAGACCGGAGCAGCTTCCGGCTACGTCGGACAGGCAACGGCGATGTGTATCAACAAAAAAGGTGTTCGCTACGTCAATGAGCTGGAACGCCGGGACGTTCTTGTCAAGGCCGCTTTGGAACAACCTGATTCAATGTTTTACTTGATCACAAACGAAAAAAATAACTACTTGGACGATAAAGGCTACAATAAATTCGGAGAACATGTCAATGACCTGCTCGCGAAAAAGAAAATCTTCAAAGCCGATACCTTGGAAGAGCTGGCTGCACAGATCGGAGTTCCCCCCAAAGCTTTGGTAGAGTCCGTGAAGAAATTCAATGAAGCCTGTAAAGCGGGAAATGATCCGGAATTTGGCAGAAACGCTTTTGCGGATAACATTCTTTTGACTGCTGGAGGTCCTTATTATGCGACCCCGCGGCAACCTGCGGTTCATCACACGATGGGCGGCATCCAGATTGACAACAATACCCATGTTTTACGTGCAGACGGCAGTATCATCAAGGGTCTCTACGCGGCAGGCGAAGTGACCGGCGGCGTACATGGCGGAAATCGTGTCGGCGCCAACGCTGTACCCGATGCGCTTACTTATGGGCGGATTGCCGGAGAAAACGCGGCATTGGAAAAATAAAACTTGTTTGGGAAATGTGTTTTGTCATTTCGCTGTCAGCGGATATGGATTCTTGTATATCCTACAAAAATTAAGTAAATCGCCAGTGAGTGGAGGCTTTAGGCCCCACTCACTTTTATGCTTCGGGAAAACAGCTGATCACCTTTCGCGGGGTCTTATAGTCGTATCGCGAGATTTCGATGCCGGTCTTTTTGCCGGCTGCGTGCACGATTTTCCCGTCGCCGATATATATGCCCACATGGCCGATTTGGAGCTTTCCGCGGCTGTAAAACAGAAGATCGCCCGGTTGCATTTCTGCGATCGTGATCTCATGGCCGTATTTCGCCTGCTCCTCGGCTGTTCTCGGGATATTGACGCCGTAGGACTTCAAGACCGCCTGGGTAAAGCCTGAACAATCTACGCCCTCTGTAAGGCTGTTACCGCCCCAAACATAAGGATTTCCAACGTGTTTGCAGGCAAATTCGACCATATCGTTTCTGATGATTTGATGAAACTCCTCTATTGTCGATAATTTTTTTGCTTCTTTTTTCTTTTTGGAGATCCGTTTGCCTTTCACCGCAGTTTCTCTGAATATATTCCCGGAGATGCCCGCGTTTTCCCTCTGCCGCTTCACGGTTACAGGCTTTGCCTGAAGCAAAGCGCCGCCCGTTATGCCGCTCATGATCAGTATCGTCAGTATTTTCTTCAATTTTACCGTACTCCTTATCTGGCGCGCAAAAAAACAAAAAGGCCGCGTTTCGGGATATCATTCCCGAACGATCAGCCAATGAAAATAAACAGATTAATCCCAATCTCAATAATTTGGGCCTTTCCCGCACAATGTCCTGCACGGTCTCCCTTGGCCGATGAATTTTCCATTCTTAAATTATTGTTGCGGCAAAGGAAGGCCTCGCGCCGCGTCGTTACCCATAAGATATTATAC
This sequence comes from Fusobacteriaceae bacterium, assembly GCA_031272775.1. Taxonomy (NCBI): domain Bacteria; kingdom Fusobacteriati; phylum Fusobacteriota; class Fusobacteriia; order Fusobacteriales; family Fusobacteriaceae; species Fusobacteriaceae bacterium. The sequence goes on from JAISTB010000015.1 coordinate 3,959, forward strand.
AATAACAGCTTGTTTTTGTCAAGTAAAATGATGAAATTCTCAGGGTGTGACGGTATACGGCTTCAGTCTCGATTTCGCTTGTTTTTTTCGCTTGTTTTTTTCAAAACAAGCGAAAGAGTCGTTCTGTCCGGATTAAAATCCTCTTTGAGAATCGGCGGCGGAAAGCCTTCATTTTCCCATACTTCGTAAATACTTGGTATGCCGCTCCCTGAACGCTCCCCGATATTGAGCATATTAAAAAGTTTGAAGCGCGTTTAATTTCGCGGATCAGATATGCCTCCGCCCAAAACATCCTCCAAACTGAGTCTCAGATTTCCTGTTTCTGAAAAAAGCACAATCATGTGCTGTGATATCGCTTTGGTTTTGGGGTAATCCCCATTTTACTATTTTTCCGATAATAGCGACGACCTCCTCAGCCGATTCCCCTCACGATATCTATCCAGTTCATTCAGTTGAAGCATTGATTTTTCCTCCCAAACTATACAAAAATGAAGATGACGCAAGAAATCATCTTCTTTTGTCCATGAGGACTTTTCTGCAGATATGTTGAAAGTTTATACGATGAATGCCTGACGAAAGAGAAAATCAAAAATAATTCCCCTTTCCGGGCATGGTTAACAATGGTGGAGATGACGGGAGTCGAACCCGTGTCCGAAACTAACAGCGCCATAAACTTCTACAAGCTTAGTTTGCTATAGGATTTCATATGCCCGAATCCCGCAAACAGGGCTCGAACATACAAGTTTCGCGAATGTCCCCGCTTCCTTAGAAACATCGGAGCGGGTAATCTGTATATGGGTTACACCCCTTGGAATACGCATACAGAAGACGTATCCCGGGATGAGCTGACAACTAAGCAGCTAAAGCGTAATTGTTTTCGTCATTTAAACGAGTTTTTGGTCTTTCGCGGTAACCACACCGACCTGCTGTCTATAACCTGCTAACCCCGTCGAAACCTTGACATCCCCTTATTCGATTGTATCAATATTATATCATGAAACGCGCAAAAAGTAAACTAGCGGATTTTAATATTTCGCTCCTCATCCCGGCGGGCGTCTTTTTTGGCGATGGCTTCCCGCTTATCGTAGGTCTTCTTGCCTTTGGCGACGGCAATTTCCAGCTTGACCCGGCCTTTGGAGAGGTGGATGTCCAGGGGAACGATGGTAAATCCCTGCTGACTTACTTTCTCATGGATTTTCCGGATTTCCTTCTTGTGCATGAGGAGCTTTCTCGGCCGCTTTTCTTCCACATTATAAACGCTGCCGAATTTCCAGTGGACGATGGTCATGCCGAGGATAAAGAGCTCCCCCTGGGTGACCCGCAGGTAGGATTCCTTGATGCTCACGTGCCCCGCCTTGACCGATTTGACTTCGGAACCCACAAGGGCAATCCCGGCCTCAAATCTCTCCTCGATGAAATAATCGAAAAAGGCCTTTTTGTTCTTCGCGATGACCATGTTTCTTGGATCCCGCCGACAGTGGGGACTCCCCCGCCCGTCCGGGATCACTTCCTCCGATCCGGTTGAATAGATGCGTATGGGACAATTATACACCATTATCCGGAAAAAAGCAAAGCGAATCTCAGCTTTGACGGAAATAAAAGGGAAAAGAGCGAAAATTTTTTGAAAAACTGTTGTGAAAACCCCGCCCTTTGTGATAGAATATACTATATATAAAATGAATGATTAACCATAACTACCGGTTATGATACCCGAATGGAACCCCGACGGAAAATACAAGGAGAATCAATGGATCTGCATTATTTGAAGATTTTTTATGAGGTGGCCAAGGAAAAGAGCTTCACGCGGGCCGCCAATAAACTCTTCATCAACCAGTCAGCCGTTTCGATCCAAATCAGGAAATTTGAAGATCTGCTGAATACGAAGCTCTTTGACCGCAGTTCCAAAAAGATCAAGCTGACCTACATCGGGGAAATCCTCTTCAAAATGGCCGAGGATATATTTGAACGCGTGGGCAGGGCCGAAAAAGAAATCACCCGGATCATCGGTCTCGACCGCTCAAAGCTCTCCATCGGGGCCACTTCCGTGATCGGCGAGCCCCTTTTGCCGAAGCTCATGAAGGAATTTTCCCTCAAACACGAAGAAATCGAGTACGACATCGTGATCGGGGAAAAGAAATGGCTCCTCAAATGTCTGCGGGAAGGGGATCTGGACGTCCTCATCATCGACGAGGAGCATATCACCGACAGCAATCTTGAGGTCATCACGATTGAGAAAATGCCCTATGTCTTAGTGAGCAGCAAGCGCTACGACAGGATCGAGAGCGCGGGCAAGGACCCGCTGATCACCCGCAAGAGCATCCCCAACAACAACGACGCCATCGCGGCCATAGAAGACAAATTCAAGATGATCTTTGAGAACAAGATCCAGGTCTCGGGCAATCTTGAGGTCATCAAAGGCATGGTCCGCGAAGGGATCGGGAACGTGATCCTCCCCTATTATTCCGTCTACAAGGAGATCGAGAGCAAGGAGCTCAATATTGTCTACCGGATCAACGAAGTCAAAGACGCCTACCAGGTCGTGATCACCAAGGACAAAAAACATCTGCTGCAGATCATCAAATTCATCGACTTCATCGAAGGCTACAAGATCAGCTGAGGAGCGCAAAATGGCATTGATTGATTCTTATAAGGAAGAACAGGCGCTGCTTTCCGCTTTTATCGCGGAAGAAGAAAAAGCGGGGCGGACGGAAAAAATCGCCGGAATCCTGGCGGGAATCTTCCGGCAGGGAGGCAAGATCCTCATCTGCGGGAACGGAGGCAGCAATTGCGACGCGGTCCATTTCATGGAGGAATTTACCGGTAAATTCCGGAAAGAGCGACGGGCGCTGCCGGTTATCGCCATTTCCGACGCGTCCCACATCACCTGCGTGGGAAATGATTACGGCTTTGACGAGGTCTTTTCCAGGGGCGTGGAGGCCTACGGCGCGCCGGGAGACATGCTGATCGGCATTTCCACAAGCGGCAATTCCCCCAATGTGATCAAAGCCGCGGCGACCGCGAAGGAGAAGGGCATGAAAACCCTGGCCCTCCTGGGCAAGGACGGCGGAAAGCTGAAGGGAATTTGTGACGACGAATTTATTGTGCCGGGTATGACCTCGGACAGGATCCAGGAAATCCACATGATGATCCTTCATATTCTGATCGAAGGGGTCGAAAGAATTCTCTTTCCCGAAAATTATTGAAAAAAATCCAATCCCGTCAGGGAAATCAAGGTGAATACGTATGAGAAAGCTATTGGTATCGACGTTTCTGATCCTGCTGCTGGCGGCCTGCGGCGAGGGAAACGGACCGCTCGTCGAAAAAATCGAAAACGAGGGGCGGGTCGTCTATGACCTGAACACGGGCAAACGCTATACGGGAAAAGTTCGCCGGGTCGCGACAAACCGCGACGGCAACAAATATGTCCATATCGAGAGCAACTACCGGGCGGGAAAACTGCACGGCGACTATACGGAATACTACGGCAACGGCAAGGTCAAACGGAAAGGCAAACTCCGCAACGGCAAGGCCGAAGGCTTCTGGATGATTTACAACGAAAAGGGCGTCATCCGACACGTGGTCGAATATGAGAACGGCAAGAAAGTCAATTTGCAGAAAGAATACTACGACAACGAAAACCTGCGGCTCGAGCAGTATTATTACCAAGGGCTTCTCGAGGGGCGGACGAAGTTTTATTATCCCACGGGCGCCCTGCAGGAAGAAGGGGAATACAAAGACAACCGGAAAACCGGCCTCTGGACGCAGTATTACCTGAACGGCGCGCTGAAAATCAAAGGGAATTTCTTCGAAGGCTTCCAAAACGGTCTGTGGGAAGAATATTATCCCGACGGAAAACTCCGGATCTCCATGAATTTCAAGATGGACAAGATCGACGGAGAAATGAAAAAATACTTCCCGGCGGGGGGCCTGGAGATCGAGGGGGAATTCCGCGAGAGCTTTCCCCGGGGTCTGTGGCGGATATACAACGAGGCCGGGCAATTGATCCGGGAGGAAGACTGGGAGAAAACGCTCTCCAAAGTCATGACCGAGGCGGACGAGGATCAGCCCGATTGAACGGAAAAGAGAAATATAAAAAAGGGCGCCGCAAGAGCGCTCCTTTTTTATGTCAACATAGAAGTCAAGTCACTGCTTTATTTTTTGGGCGGCAGGATTTCGATCCAGTAGCCGTCGGGGTCGCCGATGAAATAGACGCCCATGGCGGTATTTTCATAGATGACCGCGTTCATTTCCTTGTGAAAGGCGAAGGCCTTCTCGAAGTCGTCGACGCGCATGGCCAGGTGGAATTCCTCATCGCCGAGGTCGTATTTTTCCTTCCTGTCCCGAAGCCACGTGAGCTCCAGCTGAAAGTGTCCGCCGCCGTCGCCTAAAAAGGCCAGGATATAGCTTCCGTCCGAAGCGGTTTTCCGCCGCTCTTCCTTGAGACCCAGAGCCTTTTCATAAAAGGCCAGGCTCTTGTCCAGATCCAGTACATTGAAGTTCAGGTGTTCAAAGGCGAATTTCATCGTATTTTCCCCCTAAAAACCGGTTTCCACATATTTCCGGTAGTTGTTTGTGGCCTTGGCGCTTTCCACTGTCCGGATCAATTTTTCCCGGTCCGCGTTGAGGATACCCCTCAGGACGAGATAATTGGAGGCGTGGTTGGCCCGGAAAATGGTGCCTTCCGTGTCCACGTTGTTCAGGAAGAGCAGCATTTCCTGCATGATTTCGGGAACCGAAAGGGGCAGGAAGCGCCCTTCCACATAGTCCCGGTACAGTTCCGTATTTCTGAAAAAGCGAAGGGTCAGGAAACCCAGATATTCCGGCTTGATCTGGGAGATCACCCGCGCAGAGTTGACGGCGTGCTCCACGAGGCGGGGCTTGCCGCCGAGACCGGAAATGATCATCATGGAAAGTTCTATGCCCGCGGCCCGGACTTTTTGGCCGGCTTCGATCATTTCGGCCGCCGTGACCCCTTTCCGGACATCCCGCAGGACCACGTCGTCGCCCGACTCCAGTCCCACATAGACCATGCGCAGACCGGCGTTTCTGAGCGCGGCCAGCTCCTCGGGAGATTTCATCAAAATATCCTTGGGCGCGGCATAGACGGATACCCGCTCGATCTCTGGAAACAGGCGCTTGGCCCGGTTGATGACGTAGAGCAGGTCTTTGGTCCGTACGACAAGCGCGTCGCCGTCCGCCAGGAATATCCGCTTGATGATGCCTTTGGGATAAAAATTCTTCGCCAGTTCAAGATCCTCGATGACCTCGTCGAGGTTGCGGACCCGGAACTGCTTATCCTTGTACATATAGCAGAATGTACAGTCATTGCGCGCGCAACCGATCGTTAATTGTATAATCAGACTGTCGGCTTCACTGGGTGGCCTGAAAACGGCGCCCTCATATCTCATTTTTCCTCCTTGTCGCGATTTGTGACGCTGATGCTATACCGAAAGGGTTTCTATGTTGTGATGAAGGACGACACAGCGGGTAGTACTTTGCAAATTCATCATATGATCTGAGAAACTCTGAGTCAGTTGGAAATTCTTCCAAAAGTGCATCGGAACGAAGATTTTCGGGTGAAATTCCCGGATAAAGTATTCTCCCCCCCAGGACCAGGCATAGTCGAGTCGGCCGTCAACGGGGAAAAATGCCACATCCATTGCGATTTTTTCTTTTTTTACATACTCCCGGATCTGCTTGACGATCCCTTTGAACAGGTCTTCAGCGTATTTCCGCTCATCGGGGGTCTCCTCGTCCCAGTGCCACCAATTCAGGTCGCCTGCGTGAAAGAGCGTCTTTCCGTCGACCCGGACGAGAAAGGACACGCCGAGATCTGAGGAACCGAATGTCCGTATTTGCAGCGGACCTGCGGTCAGTTCCCGGTTTTCCCCGACAATCAGCCGGTTTTCCTTTTCCGCTGTCGTTGTGATATCGTCGCTCAGGATAAAGGTAATATCACGTTTTCCGTTATCCCAGGCCATGATTTTGGCGGAATAATGATCTTCGTGACCGTGTGAAGCGAAGACAAACAGCTTCTTTCCGCTATCCAGGACTTGCTCCGGAGAAAATTCTTTGTTTTTCTGCCACGGTAGTTTGTAAAAGTCGAAGATCAGGATGCCGCTTTCCGATTCCACAATGAAACAGCTATGATTCACAAACAGTATTTTCATGCGTCCTCCGGCACATTCTGACGAACGCGCCCCTCATAGAACCCTTCGAGATTTGTGTGAAAGTCAACGACACAAATTCATTTATTCTTGTAAGCAAGAATATTATATCACACCTATGATGATTTTTCAAAATATTTTTCGAAACAAAATTACTTTTTGAATACGAGCGCCCGTCGAAAAGATTTTCCGGGAAAAAATTTTCAAAAAAATTAGCACTCACCTATTGACATGGCTAATAAAATGTGATATAATTTGCTTGTAAGAAACGAGAAATAAAATTCTATCGTAGTCAAAACAAATTTCAATAGAAGGAGTGATGTAAAATGTTACCGAGTATTTTCAATGAAAATTTATTTGATTCTTTTATGGATGATGATTTCGGCAAGAACTTTTTCGGGCGGCGCCTGCAGGATATCGCCAAGCATGACGCGCTGATGAAGACGGACATCCGGGAGACGGACAAGGGCTATGAGCTGGCCGTGGACCTGCCGGGCTACAAGAAAGAGGAAGTCAGCGCCAAGCTGGAGAACGGCTATCTGACCTTGAGCGCCACCAAGGGCGCCGAAACGGAAGACAAGGACAAGGAAGGCCGCTTTATCCGGAGGGAGCGCTACAGCGGAACCTGTGTCAGAAGCTTCTATGTGGGCGAACACATCACGCAGGAAGACATCAAGGCAAAGTTTGAAAACGGCGTGCTCAATGTCTCGATCCCCAAGAAAGATCAGAAAAAAATCGAGGAAAACAAGTATATCGCGATTGAAGGCTAAACAAATGAAAACGGGCAGTTGCATTTTTGCAACAGCCCGTTTTTTGTTGCGGGAGAATTTTTCGGCAGAGGCGGTTCAGGAAATTTTCCAGTCCATCAGTGCCGCAAAGAGGACCCGGATCCCGCTCAACAAGTGGGAGAGTTCCATATGCTCGGCTTTGTTGTGGGAAACGCCGTCTTTGCAGGGAATGAAGACCATGCCGGTCGGACAGAGATCGGCAAACTCCATGGCGTCGTGGCCCGCGCCGCTGGGCATAACGTAATAGCGCTCGCCCAGAGTTTCGGCGGCTTTTTCGAGTTTTCCGATCACGCCGGGATCGAGCTTGACCGGCGTATCGGCCGAGATATTCACAAGCTCGTATGCAAGGCCCCGTCTGCCGCAGATTTCCCCGATGGCGGCCGTGGCGGCGGAGGCCGTCCGGTCGACGCTCTCTTTGACGATCCCCCGGATATCGATGCCGAGACGGACTTTACCGGAGATGACGTTGAAGGCGTTGGGCTCGTTGTCGAGAAAGCCCACGGTACCCACGGTCCTCGCGGAGCTTTCGGCCTTTGCCAGGGACTCAAGCTTCAGAATGATCTCCGCCGCCGCGGCCAGCGCGTCAAGCCTGCAATCCATGGGCGTCGCCCCCGTATGATCCTGTCGGCCCCGGATCGTCAGCCAGTATCTGGTGGGCGCCGCGATATCGGTTACGATGCCGATGTTGCATTTTTGCAACTCCAAAATCCGGCCTTGCTCGATATGGAGTTCAAGATAGCCCAGAAGGCCCGTAATTTTTTTGCAGACGGGGCTGTAGCCTCGCTTCTTCAGAGTCTCCCAGAGGGAAACGCCTTCCTTGTTCGTGACTTTCTTCAAGCGCTCGGGGTCCATTTTGTTTGTGATCAGGGCGCTCCCCACGGTGGCGATTCCGAACATGCTTGATTCCTCGCAGCGGAAGGCGCAGAGCTTGACGGGCAGGGAAACGTTACTTTCCCCGAGCCATTTGAGGATCATCAGTCCCGCGATGACGCCCGCCACGCCGTCGTAACGACCGCCTGAAATGACGGAATCCAAATGCGAGCCGATCAGGATATAGCGCCGGGCCTCCTCCCGGTAGACATAGGTATTGCCGGCCTCGTCGCTCGAATACTTGAGCCCGAGACTTTTGGCGAGATTGCGCAGGCCCCCGTGCATGATGTCCTCATTTTTCGTATAACCTAGCCGCGTGACGCCGCCCGAGGCGTCGGCGCCCACGGGGTAAAAACTCCGGAACCAGGCGGCCAGCGTATCCAGCGCTTCCGCTTCTTCCCGCAGGCAGGGAAAACGCTCCCGTATATTTTCTTCCATATGATAACCTCCCGTTTTATAAAAAAATGCACCACTTGGGGAAAACGTGGTGCACTAAACATTCGAACGTATTTTCAGCGTGGATTACGCAACGGTGACTTCCGTTGCCATGGGACCTTTCTGGCCCTCCGTTACATTGAACGTAACACCCTGGCCTTCTTCCAACGTTTTAAATCCTTCTCCTGTTATACCGGAAAAATGTACAAAATAATCTTTTCCGTCTTCGCCGGTAATAAAACCAAACCCTTTGTCCTTGTTGAACCATTTTACTGTACCTTTTAACATTTTTACCTCCAAAATAAGTTGAATACAGCTTCAATCTTGAAGAATTCATAAAACGGTAGAAGAAAAGATCTCTCGCTTTCATAAAATCCGACAAACTGAACCTCTATTTCGAATTATACCCCATAGTTGCCGGATAATCAAGATGTTTTACAAAATTTTTTTCAAAATTTCGCCGGAATTACTTGTTGATCTCGATGCAGCTGTAAAGCAGATATTTGGAGACATTAAAATATTTGGACACCTTATCACCGGATTTTGTAATCAGAAATGCCCCCGCCTCATTGAGAAATCGGATGGCGGTTATTTTTTCTTCCCTTGTCATCAGTGCGACAGGTTTGCCGATAAGATTTGCGGCTTTTTCGATCAAGGCGTCGAGGACGTCCTCCACGCGGTACGGGATCCTGGCGTCGGTCTTGGGAATCTCCGCCGGAAAGGGGCCCGTCAGGGAACGCAGGGCGTTTTCAAAGGCCAGAAGCGCCGTCACGTCATAGCGGATCATAAAGGCGTAACGGGGTCTTTCGCCGCTCTCGTCGGCAAAATACAAGAGGCTGCGTTTCCGGATCGTCCCGTCCTTTGTCCGGACAAGAGTCCCGATCTCATCGACGCAGTCGGCCGGTCCAAATCCGAATTCAGGCGTATCGTCGCTCGTTTCCGCTTTGTCGTCTTTCACGTGGCCGTTTTCCATCCGCAGCAACAAAGCCCCCCGGTTTTCGGGCGACAGATCATAGACGGCCGTCTCGCAATTGATCCCGAAGTGGGCGCTCAACGCGCGGGCCATGGCTTTCAAGGCGTTCAGCGGACAATACTCCATGACAACCCCTCCTTTCGTATATCATAGCACAGATTTCCTTTTTGTCAAAATTATCTTTGTCCCCCGAGACTGAAGCGTTTTCCCCGAAGCGTCCATAAACAGTACAGATTTCCATGAAAATCCAAAAATTGAACAAGTCTGCGAAAAAATGAAAATGTCCGTGTACTTCTCGCAAAAATTTGTTATAATAGGGTATGTTTATCAGGAAAAATGACATCACAAACAGACGGATTTTGTAGGAGGAGGAAATGTTAGAAAAAATTTTTCACCTGAAAGAGAACAATACGACGGTAGCGACAGAGTTGATCGCCGGACTGACGACTTTCATGACCATGGCTTATATCCTTGCGGTAAACCCGGGCATCCTCAGCGCCTCGGGCATGGACAAGGGCGCGATCTTTACGGCGACGGCGGTGGGCTCGGCTCTGGCCACGTTCCTGATGGCCTTTTTGGCCAACTACCCCTTCGCGCTGGCGCCGGGCATGGGCCTCAACGCCTACTTTGCCTTTACGGTGGTGCTGACCCTCGGATACTCCTGGCAGGTGGCTCTGGCCGCGATCTTTATCGAAGGCTTTATCTTTATCCTGCTGACCTTGACGAGCGTCCGGGAAGCGATCTTCAACGCGATCCCGATCAATCTGAAGCACGCGGTTTCCGTGGGCATCGGCCTTTTTATCGCCTTTATCGGTCTGACGAGCGCCAAGATCGTCGTCGCCAATCCCGCCACCAAAGTGGGACTTTTCTCGATCAAGGCCTCCCTTGCGGCGGGAACGTTCCGCAGCGAAGGTCTGGGCGTGCTCCTCTGCATGGCGGGCGTCCTGATCACGGGCTTTTTCCTCATCAAAAATACAAAGGGCGGCATCCTCCTCGGTATTCTGGCCACGTGGATTTTAGGCATCCTGCTGGAGCTGACGGGGGCTTACGCGCCCAATCCCGAAGTCGGAATGTATTCGCTGATCCCCAGCTTTGCCGGCCTGGGTCAGATCCCCAGTCTGTTGCCGACCCTGGGCAAAATGGATTTTACCGGCATTGCCCGGCCCCTTGACTTTGCCATGGTGGTCTTCGCCTTCCTTTTCGTCGACCTCTTCGATACGCTGGGCACCCTTGTGGGCGTTGCCTCCAAGGCCGACATGCTCGATTCCGAAAACAAGCTCCCGCGGATCAAAGGCGCGCTTCTGGCCGACGCCCTCGGCACCTGCGCCGGCGCTGTTCTCGGCACTTCGACGGTGACGACTTACGTGGAGAGCGCCTCGGGCGTATCCGCCGGCGGCAGGACAGGTCTCACGGCGGTAACGACAGGTCTTCTCTTCCTGGCGTCGCTGTTTCTCGCGCCCGTATTCCTGGCGGTACCGGGCTTCGCTACGGCGCCTGCCCTGATCGTAGTCGGATTCCTGATGGTGACGTCCATTACGAAAATCGACTTTGAGGATTTTTCCGAAACGATCCCCTGCTATATCTGCATAATCACCATGCCTTTCGCCTACAGCATTTCCGAAGGAATTTCCTTCGGGATCATCTCCTACGTGATTCTGAACGTGCTCTCGGGAAAGGCGAAGGAAAAAAAGATCAGCAAGCTGATGTACGTGCTGGCGCTGATCTTTATCGTAAAATATTTCTTCGTCTGAAATAGAACAACAAAAATGATCACAGAAGGAGGACCTCATGGAGAAGAAAAGCGACGGCGGATCCACCGGCCAGGCCTTGCAAAACGCGGAACCGAGAAGCGAGAAATTCAAAATGCCGGGTTCCGGCAATATCGAAGGACTGCAGAAATACAGAAAAAAGAAGAAAATTGTCGTCGTCGACAGGTTGACCATGGGCCGCGGCAGCGAAGATTTGGGCGCCATGCTCATGAAGGGCTTCATCTACGCCGTGAGCCGCATGGAAGATCTCCCCGACGCGGTCATCCTGTACAACGAGGGCGTGAAGCTCGCCTGTCTGGGTTCCGATTATCTTCAGGACCTCAGGACCATGGAGACTCAGGGCGTGGAGATCATCTCCTGCTGCGTCTGTCTGGACTTTTTCAGCCTCAAAGATAAACTGGCCGTGGGGACCACGGCCAATATGTATGAAATTGTGGAAAAAGAAATGCTGGCGGACCTGATCGTCCGGCCCTAGGCCTTTTTCCCGCTTTTGCCTTTGAATTCCCGCTTCGGGGCGCCTTTCGGGCCCCGGCCGGGTCGATTTGTCTTTTTTTCTCCAAGCCGTTCTTTGGGCTTTTCCCCGGATTTGGCTTTAGGTTTTGCTTTGTTTTCCGCAAGGGGTTCGGCCTTGGCTTTGACCACGGGGCTGACCCTTTTTTTCTTCGAGACGGAAAAGCCGAAGCTTCCGATTCGCTTTTTGTTCAGCGGGAAGTATTCCCCGTGGGAATAGGCGATGGGCTCTGCCCAGTCCAGGTGGAATTTTTTGTCCTTGTCCATCAGCGATCCGTCCACGGAGACGCCGACGATTTCGCTGATGAAAACGTCGTGGGAGCCGCCGGTTTTGTAGATTTCTTTGACCTTGCACTCGATGTTCACGGGACACTGGCTGATGGATTCGCTCTTGACCTTGAGCCCTTTTTTCAGGATAAATCCGCAGTCCTTGATTTTGTCCGTCGTCCGTCCGCTCTTGACGCCGCAGTAGTCCACGGCTTTCACGAGATCCTTGGTCGGAAGGTTGATCGTGAATTCCTTCGTGTCGGCAATATAGGCGTAAGACAGCCGTTCTGGCCTGACGCCGATATAAAGCAGGGGCGGCGTACTGCACAGGATGCCGGTCCAGGCCACCGTGAAGACATTATTTTCCCCTTTTCTGCTCTTGCTGGTCACGAGGACCACCGGCACAGGATTCAGCATCGTACCGGGTTCAAAACTGATTTTTTTCATGCTCACACTCCTTAAGCTGTTTGGTCAGTAACGGGACAGGATTTCTTCAATTTTCGATTGATCGAGGTCTTTGACGGCAATGATAGGCGCCGGCGCGCCGTCGTGGTCGCCGATAATCTTTTCGTAAAGCCTCGAGTCGTACCACCGGCCGAATTTGAACCCGGCGTCGTGCTGGACGCCGCTCAGGGTAAAGCCGAAGGCCTCATGAAAGCCTTCACTGGCCGGATTGGGCGTCGTCACGATGGCGTAGAGGTTTTTGATCTGCTGGGCCCGCAAAATCTCTTCAAGACAGGAGTACAATTTCCGGCCGACCCCCTGCCTGCGGCAGCCCTCGGCCGTATAGATGGTCGTCTCGGCGTCCCAGTCGTAGGCGGCCCGTTCGCGGAAGCGGTGGGCGTAAGAATAGCCCGCGATTTTTCCCCCGACGAGGTAGACGAGATAAGGGTAAAAGGCGAGGAAATTTTCGATCCGCTGTTCAAATTCCGCAAGCGTCGGCGTTACGGTCTCAAAGGAGACATAAGTCTTTTCCACAAAGGGCCGGTAGATCGCGAGGATTTCCCGCGCGTCGGCCACGTTCCCCATGCGCATGCCTTCAGTTTTCATGATTTATCCCCCCTCGGTTTTTCCTATGCCCTATTGTACAATAATTTTCCGGAAAAAGCAACAAGGGGGCGATTGAAAAAAAAGGGATATTGTGGTATAATTGGTTCGGAGGGTGATACCATGGCAAAAATCAGCATAGAAGGAAACGATCTCGTCTACAAGACCCTGTTTCGCAAGGAACGCTACGCCATCGAGGAAATCCAGTGGGCCTATATCCAGGTGGAACTGAGGCAACTCAGGACCTGTTGCGCCAGAGGCAGCAGCGAAGATTACCGGCTCGTGATGCGGGCTCAGGACGACACGGAGGTCCTGGATCTCGATACGAAAAAGCAGGCCGACGAGGTCATCGCGATGTTGAAAGCGGCAAAACCGGAACTCGTTACCCGTTATGAAAAGGAATGGGAAAACGCGTTTCAGAACGATTATCCGGAATTTCTCCGGCTCAGCAGCCGGTAACCATTTTTTTTTGACCATACCCGGTTTTTACAAAAAAAAACCGGGTTTTTTTCTTGATTTATTTCTGCAACAACAAGAAAAATGTGGTATAATTAAGGTAAACAGGATAAAAGAGGAGAGGTGATGGTGATGGCCGCCGGCAAAAGACCTTCAATCGAGAAATTTCTGGGCAATCCCGAAACAATCAATGAAAAATTGAACGCGATTATTGAGAATTCCTTCGACGGGATCTACATCACCGACGGGGACGCCAATACGATCCTTGTCAACCGCAATTACGAGGTGATCACGGGACTGAAACGGGAGAAAATGCTGGGAAAGAACATGGCGGACCTCGTTCGCGACAATGTGATCTCGGTCTCGGGGACGCTCATGGTCCTCGAAAAGGGCGGGACTCCCGTGACGCTGGAGCAGGAGTTTGAGACCGGCCGCCGGGCGCTGATCACCAGTTCCCCCGCCTACGACAAAAACGGCAATATCGTCCTCGTCGTAACCAATGTGCGGGATCTGACCGAAATCTACAAACTCAAGGAAGAGGTCGAGAAGAAAAACATCCTGACGATCAAGGCCCGGGCGGAGCTCGAAGAATTTATGAAAAAACTCAATATCTACAAAGATATTGTTTGTGTGGATAAAAATTCTGTTGCAGTTTTGCAACTTATTGACAAGGTGGCTGTCACAGATGCAACAGTGATCCTCTTGGGAGAGACCGGCGTCGGCAAGGACGTCTTCGCCCAATATATTTTTGATAACAGTAAGCGGAAGGACAAGCCCTTCGTGCGGGTCAACTGCGGGGCGCTGGCCCCTTCCCTCATCGACAGCGAGCTCTTCGGCTATGAGAAAGGGTCCTTTACGGGGGCCAATAAAGAAGGAAAAATGGGGCTTTTTGAGGCCGCCGACAAAGGGACGATCTTTCTCGACGAGATCGCGGAACTGCCGCCCGAGATGCAGATCAAGCTGCTCCGTGTCTTGCAGGATCAGGAAGTCTTGCGGATCGGCGGGCGTACGACGATCAAGATCGACGTCAGGATCATTGCCGCCACGAACCGGAATCTGGCCGAGCTCGTCAAAGAAAAGAAATTCCGCGAAGATCTCTACTACCGGCTGACGGTATTTCCGGTCATGATCCCGCCGCTCCGGGAGCGCGTGGACGACGTTGCGCCGCTGGCGGAGCTCTTTATCCGGGACCTCAATGAAAAGTACGGATTCAACAAAAAACTGCTGCCCTCCACAATCAAACTCCTCGAAAAATACGATTATCCCGGCAATATCCGGGAACTGAAAAATATCGTGGAACGGGCCTTTATCATCAGCAACGAATCTTCGATCGCCACAAGCGATATTCCGCTCTCCGTCAGCGAAAAGACCGACGAGCGGAAAAATATCCCCGACGCCTATCCCGAAAACGAGACCGACGACATCTGGGAGAGCGGGGAAAACGAAGCGATTCCCGAAGAATTGCTCCTGCCGGGCGATCCCGAGGGCGCCGTGAACCTCAAGGAAAAAATGGCGGCCATTGAGCTCGATTACATCAACGCCGCCTACGAAAAATACAAAAACATCCGGGCGGCAGCCCACAGCCTCGGTATGGACCCATCCACCTTCCTGCGAAAGCGCAAAAAGAACCCAAAAAACACATAATCACCAAAAATCAAACAGAAAATTCGATAATTTTAGCAGAAAAGGCAAGTTTGGCACAAACTTTGCTTATAATATTGTTGTAAGACTGTGTATGCATAATTGTAATAGTAACTTTAAACTATTTAAGGAGGGATAATATGCCTTTAAAGACAGGACAAGAGTATGTTGACAGCATCAAAAAGATCAAGATGGAGATTTACATGTTCGGCAAGAAGATCGAATCCGCGGTGGATGACCCCATTCTGCGGCCTTCGCTGAATTCCGTAAAAGCCACCTATGATCTCGCGCAAATGCCCGAGTATCAGGATCTGATGCTTGCCACCGATCCGGATTCCGGAAAGAAGATCAATCGTTTCACCCACATCCACAGGAGTACCGAAGACCTTGTGAAAAAGGTTAAAATGCAGCGTCTGCTCGGCCAGTACACGGCCTCATGTTTCCAGAGATGCGTGGGAATGGACGCCTTTAACGCCGTTTGGAGCACGACCTACGATATCGACCAGGCCAAAGGAACGAAATATTTCGAAAAATTCAAGAAATATCTCGCCTATGTTCAGGAAAACGATTTGACGGTTGACGGCGCCATGACCGATCCCAAGGGAGACCGGGGATTGTCCGCCGCCAAACAGGCCGATCCGGATCTCTATCTGCGTGTTGTGGAAAGAAGACCCGACGGCGTCGTAGTAAGAGGAGCGAAATGCCACCAGACCGGAATCGTGAATTCCCACGAAGTGCTGGTAATGCCCACGATCGCCCTGAAACCCGATGAAGCCGACTACGCGATTTCCTTCGCGGTTCCCATGGATACCCCGGGACTCTTCATGATCATCGGACGCCAGTCCTGCGATACGAGAAAATTGGAAGGAAGCGAACTGGACGTTGGAAACAGCCAGTTCGGCGGTATGGAAGCATTGACAATCTTCGACAATGTTTTCGTTCCCAACGACAGGATCTTCCTGAACGGAGAAACGGAATTCGCGGGCGACCTCGTTGAACGCTTCGCCGGATACCACCGCCAGAGCTACGGCGGATGCAAGGTGGGCGTAGGAGACGTCGTTATCGGCGCCGCCGCCACCATTGCCGATTACAACGGAGCCCAGAAGGCTTCCCACGTAAAAGACAAGATCATCGAAATGGTTCATTTGAACGAAACGCTGTACAGCAGCGGCATCGCCTGTTCCGCCGAAGGAACAAAGACCGCTTCGGGCAACTACATCATCGACCTGATGCTGGCCAATGTCTGCAAGCAGAACGTAACGCGCTTCCCCTATGAGATCTGCCGCCTCGCCGAAGACATCGCCGGCGGAATCATGGTAACGGCCCCGTCCGAAAAAGATTTCCGCGATCCGAAACTGGGTCCCTACATCGAAAAATACCTGAAGGGCGTTTCCACCGTTTCCACGGAAAACAGACTGCGGATGCTGAGACTCATCGAAAATCTGTGTCTCGGAACAGCCGCCGTCGGCTACCGGACAGAATCCATGCACGGCGCGGGTTCACCGCAGGCTCAAAGAATCGTTATTTCCCGCCTGGCCAATCTCGAACAGAAAAAGAAGCTGGCCAAGGCTATCGCCAAAGTGAAAGAATAACAGGTTAACCGGGCGCGGTCCGGGAAAGGGGGGGAAATGATCTTTCTCCCCCTTTTACAAAAAAGTACGGTATGATATTATACTAAAGAACGGAGGAAATAAACTATGAGTTGGAAAGAGAATTACAAATCCAAGGTCAAGACGGCCGAAGAAGCCGTCAAACTCATCAAGTCAGGAGACAGGGTCGTTCTGGGCCACGCGGTCGGGGAACCCATTTATCTGACGGAAAAGATGGTGGAAAATTACAAAGCCTACAAAGATGTGGAAGTTGTCAACATGGTTGCCATGGGACCCTCCGGTTTCGCCAAGCCTGAAATGAAGGGACACTTCAAAGCCAATTCGCTGTTTTTGGGCGGCGGCACGCGGGAATGCATCGGAAGCGGCCTCGGGGACTTCACACCCACATTTTTCTATCAGGTGCCCAACCTGTTCCGGAACGATCTGCCGGTAGACGTGGTCCTGATGAATGTTTCGCCGCCCGACGCAAACGGATTCTGCAGCTACGGCGTATCCTGCGATTATACGAAGCCCGCCGCCGAAGCGGCCAAGCTCGTCATCGCCCAGGTGAACAAATATATGCCGCGCACGCTCGGAGATTCCTTCATCCATGTGGATGACATCGACGTCATCGTCGAACAGGACACCCCGATTCCCGAACTGGGCATCGCCAAAATCGGCGAGATCGAACGGCTTATCGGCGAAAACTGCGCGACGCTGATCAAAGACGGCGACACGCTGCAATTGGGAATAGGCGCTATTCCCGACGCGGTTTTGCTCTTCCTCAAGGAAAAGAAAGATCTCGGGATTCATTCGGAAATGATTTCCGACGGTGTTGTGGAATTGGTGGAATCCGGCGTTGTGACCTGCCGGAGAAAAAATTTCAACAAAGGAAAGATGGTCATCGGATTCTTGATGGGCACAAAGCGGCTCTACGATTTTGCCGACAACAACCCCATGGTTTCCATGAACCCCATCGACTATGTCAACGATCCGCGGATCATCGGCCAGAACGACAACCTCGTCTCCATCAACAGCTGTATGCAGGTTGACTTTATGGGCCAGGTATGTTCCGAGGCCGTGGGCTTGAAGCAGTTCTCCGGAATCGGCGGACAGGTGGACTTTGTACGGGGCGCGGCCTTCTCCAAAGGCGGACGTTCCATCCTTGCCTTCCCGTCCACCGCCAAAGGCGGAACCGTTTCCAAGATCGCCCCGCTTCTCACCGAGGGATCGGCCGTAACAACGTCCAGAACCGACGTGGACTACATCGTAACGGAATTCGGCGTAGCAAAACTGAAAGGCAAGACGCTCAGGGACAGAGCCAAGGAACTCATCAAAGTGGCCCATCCCAATTTCCGGGAAGAACTGGAAAAAGAGCGCAAGATTCGGTTCAAAGAAGTATAAGCGAACTCCTATATTTTATCCTTGCATTCCCCTCCCGCTTCCCTTGGCGGGAGGGGAATTTCCTATCCATAAAAAAAACTGCCCGGATGTCGGGCAGTTTTTTTTAAGGACTATTCTTCGTCCACTCTTTCTTTTCTCTTGGCGATCTTGCCGGCGCCGCAGAGGAGATGCAGCACAACACCGGCCAGAAGTCCCCAACCGGCGCCCTGCTGAATGAGGATACCGGCCATTACCGTGGCCACGCCGCGTTCTACCGGGGTCTTGGCCTCTTCCATGGCGATGTCGCCGCACACATAACCCTGTACGATCATGGTCAGGGCCAGCGCCGCGGGCAGGATGGGCCGTACAAACTCAGCGATGGGATAAAGCGCAACGCTGATGAACGTCATGGTCCGGAATGTACCCACGCCGGAGAAGATGGAATCCATACCTTCTCTGCCGGTTGTCCGGTACCGTTCGGAAACGGAAGCCGTTACGGCAGCCCACAGCGGTCCGCAAAGGGGAACGTAGGGGCAGATGATAGCCTGAATGCCGTTTCTCAGGAAGCAGATGATGTTGGATCTGTTGGCGTTCAAGTCAATATGTTCGTCGTCTCTGGAAATTTCCGCTCTGCCGATCATGGCGTCCGTACTTACGAAGTCGCCGAATGCGATGATGTAAACCATGATCGCCACGGGGAAGGCCTTCGCGAAATTGACGGCGCCGGGGAAACCTGTGGGTCCGAGGGGACTCAGGGTCTGGATGATCCCGCTGAAATCAGGAATTTTCACGATGCTGCCCAGTACGAGTCCGGGCGGCGGCAGTTCTTTCATGATGGGCCCGATGATGATCGCTACGATCAAAGCGGGGAGCATACCGAAATTGCCGATGATTTTACAGAATTTGGACTGCTGTTTCATATACTGGAATCTGGCGGAGAACAGTACATAGAACGCGATGATTACGCCGACTGTCAGGGTAACCGGGTATTTCAGGAAGCGGCCGGTGGCTGAAAATTCGCCCAAAACCGCTGACATACCTGCGCCCAGAAGAATACCGGCCTTCAGGGAAGAAGGAATCCATTTGATTACTTTTTTTGCCAAGCCGGTAACGCCCATGATGAGGAATGCGCCGGAAACTTCCAGCTGTAACGCGATCAGGTAGCGGTTCCGCTCAGGTCCCGCCACGCCCGCTTTCATAAGAAACGCGCTTACGAGAGGGATAGCCGGGGTGATCCATCCCGGAACGACCGGATCGCCCAAAACGTAGTGGAGCATATATCCGGCGCCGTTGATGATAACCATACTCCAGGCGATGTCGTAAGGAATCTCCAGGACGCTTTCCAGAATAGGAATCGCACCCAAACAAGTAGCACACATGATGATTGCCTGGATACATTCGGACCATTCCCACTTGAAATGCAACAGTGGTAGTCTGATCTTGAATATACCGGCAGGAATAAAGGGCTGTTCTTTACCGAACTCTCGCTTTATTGCCATACAATAAACCTCCTTCAAAAATGATAAAGTTATAAAATACATAGAGTCACATACCTATTTATACAAGCAAAGTTTATGCCAATTTTTTAGAAAGGCAGTCCAAGATTGTACTCAATACAAATGCCGTTAAATGAAGGTCATAGAAGACAGGGAACTTTTTTTCCGCCGACGCAAAAATTTTTTCCCCTTTTTCTTTCAAATTTTGTATCAAAAATGAAATTGATGTTGCAAAAATGAAACATTCGTTCGGAGAAAAACCGGTCTGCTGGAAATACGCGGAATTTGCGCATTTCTGTTAATTGGCAACATTTTTGCTATATAAACTTACCAGAGAGAATTTATGATGCCAAATACGCAAATCAATGTGATAAGAGAAGGAGAGTGTATCCTATGCTGAGTTTGATTGGAATCTTTTTCGGCCTGGGTCTTTTGATCTGGTTTGCCTTCAAGGGCAAATCCCTGATCTGGACGGCCCCCCTATGCGTGATCGCCGTAGCGGTTTTCAGCAAAATGAGTCCCCTGGACGCCTACACCAAGGACTACATGGCGGGATTTATCGATTTTCTGGGAAAATGGCTCCCGGTATTTCTGCTGAGCGCCATTTTCGGAATGACCATGGAAGTGACGAATATCGCCTCGTCCATTTCCCTGATGCTCTGCAACAAATTGGGTAAAAAACACGCGATCCTGATCGTGGCGGTGAGTTCCTACATCCTGACCTACGGCGGCGTGGCCAACTGGGTCATCATTTTTACGATTTTCCCCATTGCCGTGGCGCTCTTTCGCGAAGCCGACGTGCCCCGGCGGCTCATGCCGGCCACGATCTCGGCGGGGACCTTCACCTCTGCCATGACGACCATGGTGGGGACGCCCCAGATCCACAACCTGATTCCCATGAAGACCTTCGGCACGACGCCCATGGCGGCCCCGACCATCGGGATCATCTGCGCGATCATCGAGTTCGGATCGGCCCTGTTGTGGCTTGCCTACCGGGAACGGAAACTGCGCCGGGAAGGGGAGCACTGGACGGAATTTGAGGGAAGCGCCGGGACCGTCTCGCTTCAGAACCTCAGGAAAGAGGACCTGCCCAATCCCTATGTGTCGCTTTTGCCCTTCGCGGTCATTCTGATCGCGCTGAACGGCTTCAAAATCAACGTGGTGGCCTGTCTGGCCATGGGGATCCTTATCGCGCTCTTCCTCAATATCCACAAGATTTCCGCCGTCATCGACGGGCTCAACGAATGCTCGGTCAATTCGATCAAGACCATTGTCAATACGTCCTCGGTCATCGGTTTCGGCTACATGGTCAAATTCACGGCCGGTTTCGCCCTCTTGAAATCCCTCGTGACGACGATCCACGGGGATCCCATCCTGGTGGAGACCGTTTCGATCAACATCCTGGCCGCGGCCGCCGGTTCCGCTTCGGGCGGCTTGCAGATCGCCCTTGATTCCATGGGGGACATTTTCCTGAAAAACGGCGTCGCCGCCGGATACAATCCCGAAGTGTTGCACCGGATCGCCTCCATGTCCTCGGGGGTGCTCAATACCATGCCCCACGACGGCGCGGTGGTGACGTTTCTGGCCTATTGCGGCGTGCGTCACCGGGAAGGATTCTTTGATATGTTTATGACGAACGCCACGGCGCCTGGGATCGCGCTTATCGTCGGGATCATCATGGCCATGTGCGGCGTCGTCTGAAGAAAAAGGAGGCTTCCTATGGCAAGATTCATTACGGCCGACGAGGCGGCGGGCCTGATTCCCGACGGCGCCGCGATAGCCGTTTCCGCTTTTACCGCTGTCTCTCTGGCCGAGGACATCATCGTGGCCGTTTCCGACCGCTTCGAGAAGGACGGTCATCCGAGGGATCTTTCGCTCTTTCATATTTCCGGAGTCGGAGACTACAAACACCGGGGACTTTCCCATTTCAACCGGGAAGGACTGGTGCGGAAACTGACCGGATCCCATATTTTCGCGGAACCGGACCTCATTCCCTTGATCGCCGAAAACAAAATCGAGACCTACTGCCTGCCCCAGGGGGCGGCCTCCCATCTCGTGAGGGCCATGGCGGGCGGCGAGGACGGACTTTTGACGAAGTGCGGCCTCCATACCTTCGCGGACCCGAGACAGGACGGCTGCAAGATGAACAAAGCCTGCAAGGAAGACGTCGTGTCGCTCGTGACCATAGACGGCCGCGAACACCTGTTCTTCAAAGCGCCGCGTTTTGATTTCTGCTTCCTGAAAGGCTCTCTTGCCGACGGAAACGGAAACATCAGCCTCGAACGGGAGCCGGTATTGCTGGAGCAGCTGGAAATGGCGGCGGCCACAAAGGCTTGCGGCGGTAAGGTCATCGTGCAGGTCCATGAGGTCGTAAAGGGGCGGCTCAACCCGAGAAACATCAAAATTCCCGCCCATTTTGTGGATTATGTCGTCGTCGGACGAAAGGAAAATACGTTCCAGACCCACATTTTCCCCGAATACCGCCCGGAACTCACCGGAGAGACCGTCATCGACTTGAAGAAACTTCCGCCGAAACCTCTGGACGTCCGGAAAGTCTGCGGCAGACGGGGCGTCATGGAAATCAGGAAAAACGCCCTCGTCAATATCGGCGGCGGATACCCCGAGGCGGTGGCCACCGTGGCGGCCGAAGAGGGAATCAGCGACAAATTTCTCTTCAGCGTGGAATCGGGCCTGATCGGCGGCGTGCCCGTGGAGGGCGGCATCGGCCTTTCCTACAATCCCGTAGCGGTATTGCGGCAACCCGAGAAATTCGACCTCTATAACGGCGGCGCTCTCGATATTTGCTTTTTGGGTTGCGGGGAGGTGGACGCCCAGGGCAACGTCAACGTGTCCAAATTCGCGGGACGGGTCGTGGGCCCCGGCGGCTTTGTCAACATTTCCCAGAACACGAAAAACGTCTGCTTCCTCGGCAGCTTCACGGCGGGAAAATCGGACATTTCCATTGTCGACAAAAAACTACGGATCGGCGCCGACGGTACGGGGAAAAAATACGTCAAAAAAGTAGAGCAAATTACTTTTTCCGGCGCGGACGCCCTGAAAAACGGGCAAAATGCCCTCTATATCACGGAGCGCTGCGTTTTTCAGTTGCGACCGACGGGCGTGACGTTGATCGAGATCGCCCCGGGCGTCGATTTGCAGAAAGATATCCTCGACCGGATGGATTTCCGGCCCGTGATCGCCCCGGATCTGAAAGAAATGGACCCCCGGATATTCCGAGATCAAAAGATGGGTCTGAAATTGTAGCGGGGTTCAAAAGGGAGGAATGAAAACATGGAAAAAAGAGTATTGCGCGTGGGAGACAAGGCGAGCTACGTCAAAACCATCACCAAAGCGGATGTCCATAATTTCGCGGCTGTGACCGGAGACTTCTGCCCGATCCATCTTGACGAGGATTTCGCCAAAAACACCCGTTTCGGCCGGACCATTTCCCACGGTCTGCTGGTATCTAATCTGCTGTCCACGATTATGGGAATGAAAATGCCGGGGCCGGGTACGCTTTTTATCGAGGAACACGTAAAATTTCTGCTGCCCACGTTTCCCGGCGACACGATCACGGCGGAGTTGACGGTCACGAATCTCACGGAAAAAAAGAACGGCTATATCGCCGAATTTAAAGGTTATTGCAGGAATCAGCGGGGAGAGACCGTTGTGGAGGCCGAGGAAAAGCAGATGCTTTCCAAGGAGCTCTTTACGGTGGAATAAAACTATTTATGAACGAGGTGCATACCGATGGAACGACAGAACTTGAAAAACGAACTGGAACAATTCTTTCAGAAGGAATTGCGCTCGGGTTTTCTGGAACACGGAGGAGATCTTGAATTTTTGTCCGTAGAGGACGGCGTCGTACGCTTCCGCCTGCTGGGCGCCTGCCACAACTGCCCTTCGGCGACCTTTGACGCCGAGGAAATCGTGGCGGTCAGGGTCAGGGAAGCCTTTCCCGAAGTCAGCGACGTGATTCTCGTCACCGGAGTCAGCGACGACCTCCTGCGTCAGGCGAAGGAAATCCTCGCGAGGGGGCGTAAATCATGACGGGGGCCGGGAAAAAGCCCCTTATCGGGATAAAATACTGCGGCGGCTGCAACCCCAGGTACGACCGGGTGGCGGCTGTGGCCGCGGCCAGGGAAAAACTGGGGGCGCGTTATGAGTTTGCCTGGGCCGAGGCGGGCCCCCTATACGACCATGTGCTCATCGTGTGCGGCTGCCAGGTGAAATGCGCCCATCACGCGGATTTGAAGTTTTCAAAGGAAAAATATTTTACGGAATGCGCGGCCGACTTTGACCGGATCATCGAAGAACTGCTCAAAGATTGATTTCAAGCGTTACCGGACAATGGTCGGAGCCGTAGATCTCCGTTTTGATATCGGCGGCAAGGAGTTTTTCCCGCAGCCGCTCCGATACGATAAAATAGTCGATACGCCACCCGGCGTTGTTTTTCCGGGCGTTGGCCCGATAGGACCACCAGGAGTAGATTCCGGTCCTGCCGGGGTTGAAATACCGGAAGGTATCGATAAACCCGCTTTTCAGAAGGGCCGTCATCTTGCCCCGCTCTTCGTCCGTAAAGCCCGCGTTCATGTGGTTTGTCTTCGGGTTTTTGAGGTCGATTTCCTCATGGGCCACGTTGAGGTCTCCGCAGAAAATGACGGGTTTTTTTCGGTCGAGTTTTTTGATGTAGGCGAGGAAGTCGTCTTCCCAGCTCATCCGGTAGCTGAGCCGCGCCAGTTCGTCCTGGGAGTTGGGCGTATAGACCGTGATCAGGTAAAACGCGTCGAATTCGAGGGTGATCACCCGACCTTCCTGATCGTGTCCTTCGATGCCGATCCCGCAGGTCACGGAAAGGGGCGTCCGCTTCGTAAAAACAGCCGTGCCCGAATAGCCCTTTTTCACGGCGTAATTCCAATATTGCGCGTAACCCGGCGGATCGAGACGGATTTGCCCCTGCTGGAGCTTCGTCTCCTGCAGGCAAAGAATGTCGGGATTTTCGTTTGTAAAAATGTCCATAAAGCCTTTTTGCATGACAGCCCGCAGACCGTTTACGTTCCATGAGACCAGTTTCATAAAAAAATCTCCTTTAGTTTTTTCGCTACGCCGTCGTTGTCGTTGGTTTCGAGGATTTCGTGTCCCGGCAACCCGGCTTTCAGTTTTTTGTGGGCGTTTCCCATCAGATAGCCTGTTCCGGCCGTTGTCAGCATGTCCTTGTCGTTGAGTCCGTCTCCGAAGGAAATGACGTCGGAAAGCGGGATCCCGAGGGAACCCATGACGGCCTTGATCGCGTGGCCCTTGGAGACGTCCCGGTTCATGACCTCAAGGCAGGTCTCATTGGACATGGCGGCGTTGACCCGGGTCCCGAAACGTCCGCGCACCGCTTCGTCCAATTCGGCGATGACCTGTTCGCTTTCTTCACAGAGGAAGAGGAACTTGATGATTTCGCTGTCGATGATCGTTTCAAAATCGGTCAGCGTGCATTTGAAGCCCGATTCCTTGTGAAATTCGTCAAATTCTTCCAGAACGGATTCCACGTACCAGCGCTCCCCCCGGAAGACGCTCTTGTGAACGCGCCCGTCCAGGGGCATCGTAAACAGTTCCCTGGCCAGGGCCGGCGGAATGTCGTTACGGTAAATCTCCCGGTCGTCCTGATCGTGGATCCGCGCACCGTTGGAGCTGATCAGATACGAGTGCAGGCCCAGCATTTTCTTGAAGGCAAAGGCGTCCAGATGGTGCCTGCCCGTGGCGATAAAAAACAGGTTTCCCTTTTCAATGACCTGACCGATGATGTCCCGGGTATAGGCGGATATGGTGTGGCCGCCGTTGAGGAGCGTCCCGTCCAGGTCGCAGACTACAGCTTTCATGTTCCCCTCCATTTCTCACGTCCTATTCTACCATTTTTCGGAGAACTTGTAAAATAAAATCACGGCAAAATCCTCCGGTTTATCTTCCGGACAATCATTTGTGGAATTTTTATTGCATTATGACGGCTTTTGTGCTATACTGTTAGCAAAACATGAATTGACGCTGGAAAGGAGTTGGTTGAATGAAACGTATACTGGGAATAATTCTCCTGCTGGCGGGCGGCGTCTCGGGTTCCTGCCCGATTCCGGCCGTCCATGAGTCGGTCAATGTCCTGATCCGGCAGAAGGTCGTCGAGATCAAGGACGGAAAAATGCGGATTCGACGGGCCTATATCGAAAAAATGGTCGCCTTCCTCAAGGCCTCGGACAAAAACGCCGTCGAGCAATTCTTGAAAAACCTTGAGCGGGGTTTTCAGATGTATGCCGAAAGCCATCATCTGGAGATTGAGACGGCCGAATAGGCCGGAAAAACAAGAAAGGGCTTTCAATTTTTCCCGGTCTGTGGTAAAATAGAGCCGGGAATTATTTTACCCGGAAACGGGGGATTTTGGGGGGAAAAATGCGAAAAACGGATATTGTATACGAGCCGGGAAAGGCGGAGGACGCGGCGGCCATTTACGAACTGTACCGGAGAGCCATCGCGCATTTGATCGAACAGGGCATCGACCAGTGGGACGAGGAGTACCCCAACCAGGGGACCATCGAAGAAGACGTCCGGCTGAGCCAGCTGACCGTGGGGAAGCTGGACGGACGTTTTATTCTGGCCTATGTGCTGAACCACGACTTTCTCGACGGTTTTGAAAACGGGGCCTGGCAGGGGGACGAGGCCGCTTCCATCGTCATGCACCGCTTTGTGGTCGATCCCGAGTACCAAAACAAGGGCATCGCGGTATTTACCATAGAACATATGGCGGAAGAATTGCGCAAACAGGGCATAAATTCCATCCGCATCGATACCTTTCCGCCCAACGAGGGCTCCATCCGGATGTACACGCGGGCGGGATTCAGGAAGGTCGGCGAGTTCCGGTGGCGCAAAGGCGTCTACGGCATTATGGAAAAAATATTTTGAGCGGCGGGGGATGACATGAGAATACGAAAAGCGACGGCGGCGGATTTGCCGGAAATGATGAAACTATACGCGGCAGCGCGGCAATTCATGCGGGAAAACGGGAACCCCTCCCAGTGGGGGGACGACTATCCGAAAATCGAGGTCCTGGAGGCGGACATCGCCTCAGACCACAGCTACGCGGTTCTGGCCGACGACAGCGACGAGCTGATCGGGACATTCTGCTTTTATGTGGGGATTGAGCCGGTCTATCTCAAGATCGAACAGGGGCAATGGATCAATGAGGCCCCGTACGGCGTCGTGCACAGAATCACGACGGCCGGTAAAAACAAAGGCCTCGGGAGTAAAATTCTCGATTGGTGCCTGGACCAATGCGGTAATGTGCGGATTGACACCCACCGGGACAATTATCCCATGCAGCGGGTGCTTGAGAAAAACGGGTTTCGCTATTGCGGCGTGATCCAGTGGGTGGACGGCACGGACCGGATCGCTTTTCAGAAGCTAAGGTGAGGGGGTTGGCGAGCCCTGCGTCAGGCCGCCGGCAAGGATAATGCCTTTCATTTGGGGTTACCTCTCTTCTCTTTTCTCTCTCAATTTTCATAATTTGTATTGCAATTTCACACACATCGTGATATAATTATCTCAAAAATCACATGGAGGTTGGATATGCCGAAGACCGCTGTATTAAATATAAGAATCGATCCTTTCTTGAAAACGCAGGTGGAGGAACTTTATCACTCTTTTGGAATCACAGTCACTGACGCTGTGAACATGTTTTTTAACAAATCCGTTATGGTCGGGGGCTTACCTTTTGATTTATCATTACCGCCCTACAAAAAGGAAATAATAGAAGCTATGCAAAAATCAGAGCGGCTCAGTCGGGATCCCAACGCGAAGCGGTTCTCAAGGGTAGACGACCTCATTGAGGATCTGAATGATCATGTCGGAGATCAATAGAGACAAAGCAGACAGGGCAGGAACTATAGGCCAATGCCTACCAAGGAGGCTAAAATGCAAGCACTGGAATTTTTTGGAGAAATTATTGATGGCGCAATACCCGTTCCCGACAGCATATTGAAAAAAGTTTCGAAAACTCCTTTGAAAATAGTTTTAATGCAACCTCAAGCAGAAATTCCTGAGAAAGAAATGAAGTTTGACGCCATTCGTCTGAAAACGAAAAACCTCAAGTTTAATCGGGATGAGTTGCATGAAAGATAGCGTATTCTTGGATACAAATGTCATCGTATATTTGTATACTGAAGACGACCCGGAAAAGCAGCGTTTAGCGGCTGAATCAATCGTTGGGGCAAGCAATGCAGGGTGGTTGCACTATGTTATTCACGGAAGACCTGGCGAATGGTCAGATCATTGACAATAGCCTTCTCGTCAAAAACATCTTTTCCACTTGATACAGCTTCCTTCATCAGAGCTCTATAACGATAATCCTTTTGTCAAAGAGATCCTGCGTACAGGGCAGGAGCTGTAGGTCCGTATTTTCTGCGAGCTCTCGTATACCAGGCTAAAAGCTCATAGTTTAGAGCTCAAAGAAAATTTGCGCAAAACTCTTGACAGTACCGCAATCATATCCATCAATTTCTCCCTTCTCTAACGATCACAAACTCCTCCTCAAGTAGTGAAATTTCCAAGTCATCCGGTATCGCAATGTCGTTTTGAACATCTGTTTGAGAAAATTTCTCAATAACATGTTGACTTTTTGAAATAAATCTGGTATTATTGAGGAAAACGGCTCAAGTGGTGGAGATAATTCTAAAAGAGAAAAGCCAGGAGGTACATCATGCTGATACAGTTTAATTTTAAAAATTTCAAATCATTTAAAGATGGTGCTGTTCTTGACATGAGCGCCACCAAGATTTCGGAATATCCCTTGCACGTGGTTTCCGTTGGAAACGAAAAGATTTTGCCTGCCGCCGCCATATTCGGAGCCAACGCAAGCGGGAAATCAAACGTTATCGAAGCTTTTCGATACATGTCTGAGTATGTTGCGGCTTCATTTGAATTTGGAGGAGATTCGTCAAACGAAAAACCTGGTACGCGCTTTCCCAAGCCGACGCCGTTCTTATTCGAAGAAAGGAGCAGTAAAGCGGAATCTACATTTGAAGTTTATTTTTCAGATTCCGCAGAGACAGGCGAAAAGCTATACAATTACGGATTTTCGCTGACAAAGAACGGAATCGTCGAGGAATGGCTCAACTGCAAATCCAAAAGTTCGCGGGGGACATACAAAAGAATTTTTTACCGTGAAAATGATCAACTTGATTTGGTTGGTATTCCCAGGGCCAGTCAAAGCAATATCGAGGTAGCCTTGGAAAAAGAGGTGTTGGTCGTTTCCCTGGGATCGAAATTGAAAATCCCTGTGCTTAAGCAGATCCGGGATTGGTTTTTAAAAAATGAGTTTGCAAATTTTGGCGAGCCTTTTGAAATCTATATTCTCTCCCGCCAGCTACCTAAAAAGTTTATACAAGATAAAGCTGTCAGAGAGAAGGTCATAAAGTTTTTATCCGCTTTTGATGATTCCATCATTGACTTTAAAGTCGAAGCCGTCAAATCAAAAAATAGTCAAGAAGACAATCATGTTCGCGTTGATGCGGTCCACAAGATGATCGGCAACGATAAAACCGCGACGATCCCCCTCGGAGATGAATCCGCAGGTACGCTTAAACTGTTTTCCTTGTATCAGCTCTTGCAGGATGTACTGGAAAAAGGAAGTGTGCTGCTGATAGATGAATTGAATTCGAGAATTCATCCACTGTTAGCCAGAGCTTTTCTGATTACATTCCTGAATCCGGAAATCAATAAAAATAGAGCGCAACTGATTTTCACCACTCATGACGCCTGGCAAATAGATGGAAGCGGGTTGAGGAGGGATGAGATCTGGTTTACGGAAAAGAATGAAGAAGGCGTTTCAACCCTGTTTTCGTTGGCTGACTTTGTCGATGAAAGTGGAACCAAGATCCGAAAAGATGAAAATTATGAGAAGAATTATCTGCTCGGGAAATACGGGGCAATTCCCACATTAAGAAAATTTGATATGTTCGGGGGCGAAGGAGGGAATGAAGAATAATCAGAGAAACGGAAAAAGGGAGTCAAGAGATTCAAAATTGAGAAGCAGGGCGCCTGTTCTGGGTTATTACATTATTGTAACCGATGCCACGGAAACCGAAATCAATTACTTCAATGGCTTACGAGATTCAATCCCTGAAGAAATCAGAAGACGTCTCATTATAACAACATATACAGCAAGTACCGAACGCTTGATTCAGGACATTCAACAGAAGGTCGCCTTGCATCCACAGTATTGCGAGCCATGGATCATTTTTGACAGAGACCGCGTTCCGGACTTTGACAATATCATTCGAATGGCTAAAAGAAAGGGCATTCACGTCGGATGGTCCAACCCGTGTATTGAAATTTGGTTTTTGGCTTATTTTGGTTTGATGCCTAATATTGATAGCTCTGTAGCGTGTTGCAATGTATTTGGAAAAGAGTTTGAAAGAACTATAAAGCAGGAATACCTGAAGAGTGACAGACGAATATATACGAAATTAAACCAGTTTGGAGATGAGAAGATAGCGATAAATATGGCTTGGCAGAAATACAAGGAAGCCAGGAACAATCATGGAAAGCCATCAGAGATGGTTCCTTGTACGACGGTTCATGTTCTGGTGGAAGAGATTAAGAATAAAGTGGGGAAAACCGAATAATTAGGTAAACACTGATTAACCAATCTTTACAAAGGCCCTGCTGAGGCAGCGAGCCTGTGAAATGTTTTCTGAGCCTGTGAAATGTTTTCTGTAATTTTGCGTTTCCTGTGATAAGATTTTTGGTTTTTTTCATAGACCCATATAATGATCAGTTGAACGAAAGATCAAACACACGAATACAAAAAATTACAATCACTATCCTTCAACATCGCCGCCCCCTTATCCTTCGCCGACAGTACCGGCTCCACAATACCCCACTCCACCCCGATCGCGGGATCGTTCCACGCGATGCTGCGGTCACAATCCGGCGCATAGTAGTCGCTTGCCTTATACTGAATCTCCACGTCGTCCGTCAACGTCAGAAAGCCGTGCGCAAATCCGGCGGGAATGTAGAGCATACGGTGATTTTCCGCGGACAACTCCACCGATACCCATTTCAGATAATTCGGCGAACCTTTGCGGATATCCACGGCGACGTCAAGGATAACCCCGCGGGTACAGCGCACGATTTTCGCCTGGGCGTGGGGATTCCGCTGAAAGTGCAAGCCACGAAGCGTTCCTTTCTGCGCGGAAAAGGAATGGTTGTCTTGCACAAATACGATCCCACCAAGGACCTCCGAAAGTTTCTTTTCGGAATAGCTCTCGTAAAACCAGCCGCGGTTGTCGCCGAACACCTGCGGTTCGATGATATAAACGCCCGGAAGCGTCGTTTCAATAGTTTTCATATTATCACCTCATCCTCCTCAATACTGTATCCCTCCCGCAAGCACCTTTTTCAGATACGCTCCGTAAGTAGATTTTCCGTAAGTTTC
>JAISTB010000016.1 GCA_031272775.1 Fusobacteriaceae bacterium
TGAAGTCGATACGGGAGTTTATCACAGACGAGGCTTATCTTGCGGGCGTTAGAATTCTCATCGAAAGCCGCGACGAGACGCCGACGCCTGAAACTTATGCCGAGGCCTGTATGACGGTGTTGACAAAAATCGGCGCTGAAATCTCGGCTATCAAGGAAACCTACGAAGGTACTACAGATTTCAGCGATAAAAAATTCAGCGAAGTCTTCAGGAACAAGACTCGGCTTATTACCGACCCGCATGGAGAAGGAGAAGGGATATCACAAAACGCGCCTTCGATTAGGCCTGAGTGGAAAATTGACCTCGGACTTGCCGACTGGTTCGTGTTCAACGACAATTTCGGTACAACAGAAGAAAAAGCGTTTGTTGCGTATTTTGCTTCATATGTTGAGGATTTGAAGCGTGAGTACGAATACGTATTCCTCGTCCGAAACGAAAGGCAGCTTGTTCTGTATTCCTTTGACGGAGGGGAGCGTTGTGAGCCGGACTATTTGATGTTCCTCGGACGCAGAAACGGAACCGGTGTTGAGCAATACCAGATATTTGTCGAGCCCAAGGGCAACCATCTTCTCGAAGTCGATAAGTGGAAGGAGGACTTCCTGCTCCAGATTGAAAGTCGCGGCATTCCAAAAAAGACCTTTGCCGACGATAACGAATACTACGTATGGGGATTCCCGTTCTATAACCAGCAAAACAGGATTGATACATTCACCCAAGCGTTCGTGCGACTTCTACCGCCTGGGTACTATGGTCTTCCCCAAGAAACGCAACGTGAGGTTGCCGTCGACACTCCGCCTCTAGATTATAATGATGAACCTGCGAATAAATGATCACCAACGAAAAGAGATAAGCTTATGGCAGACATATTTGACAAAGAAAAACGCTCAGCTGTAATGCGGAATATTTAAGGCAAGGGAAACAAGTCCACCGAACTGGCGATCATTGCCATTTTTCAAGAATTAGGTATCAGTGGTTGGAGGCACGGATATCAGCTCAAAGGTCATCCGGATTTCGTCTTCCTAAAGAAACGCATCGCCGTTTTTGTCGACGGTTGCTTCTGGCAAGGTCATAATTGCAGAAATGCTCGTCCCCAAGAAAACGAGACATTCTGGAGGAAAAAAATCGGCGACAATATCGCGCGTGACAGGATAATTACCACGTTGTTTGAAAGTCGAGGCTGGATAGTTATTCGCATATGGGAGTGCGAATTGAAAAAAATAACCGTGAAATTCTTGTTAAAAAATTAAGCGGCGCATTATTAGTGAAAGATACTGAATAAATCTTGTATATTTATATATTGACACCTTACGAAACAGCAGAATCTATTCCGCAAACCTCAACAAAAGGAGAGCCCCCCATGACAACCTTCATCTGCTACCCCAAATGCACAACCTGCCAAAAAGCAAAATCCTGGCTTGACCGCAAAGGAGTCAAATACGAAATCCGCGACATCAAGACGGCCAATCCAAGCTACAAGGAACTGAAAACCTGGCTTGCCACAAGCAAGCTGCCGGTAAAAAGCTTTTTCAATACAAGCGGCTTGCTGTATAAGTCCATGAATCTCAAAGAAAAACTCCCCGCCATGAGCGAAGACGACTGCCTGAAACTACTCGCCACAGACGGGATGCTTGTGAAGCGCCCGCTTTTGATCGGGGACGGGTTTGTGCTGGTGGGATTCAAGGAGGGGAATTGGGCGCATAACATACGCCCCGCCGTAGGCGACCCGGCCCCTTACCCGCAAGTGTAAGGGCGTAATCTTGCGCCCGCCTTGTCATCACCTTAATACTGGCATTATCCCCAAAGGAGGTCCCCAATATGAATAAACCACTGGTAGCATACTTTTCAGCAAGCGGCGTCACAGCCAAGGTAGCGAAGATACTGGCGGAGGCGGCAAGCGCCGATCTCTACGAAATCAAGCCGGAAGTTCCTTACACGCAAGCGGATCTGGACTGGCAGGACAAAAATTCCCGCAGTTCCATCGAAATGAAAGATAAATCCTTCCGCCCGGCCATCGCCGACAAAGGCGCCAACATCGCCGCATATGACGTGATATTCCTCGGCTTCCCCATCTGGTGGTACATCGCGCCGACGATCATCAATACTTTCCTCGAAAGTTATGATTTCGCGGGAAAGACTGTCGTGCTGTTTGCCACATCCGGCAGCAGCGGTTTCGGAAAAACCGTGGAAAGCCTGAAGGGTAGCGTTTCCGCTTCCACGATGATCAAGGAGGGCAAACTTTTGAACGGCAAACAGACCAAGGAAGGTCTCGCGGCTTGGGTTGCGGATCTTGGAATATAGGACGTTTTCAAATTTTATTGACAACATCAATAAAATCATATACAATTTGGGCAAAAATATGTAATATTGCCTGAATAAATGTCTCGATTCGACCGGAAAGCGAAAAAACCCAGAGATGATGAGATTAAAAAGTCATGAATGGAGAAAGCCCATATGAAAGTTGGCAGAGAAAATGAAATTTTGGAGTTCAAACGGACTACAGGCGAACTAAATGAAGCCGTCATCTCGATTTCTGCTATTCTGAACAAACATGGAGGCTGAGAGCTCTATTTTGGCGTGCAAAATGACGGTACTCCTGTCGGGATGGATATTTCTGACAAAACGCTTAGGGATATAAGTCAAGCGGTAGCTAATTTCCTTGAACCAAAGATATATCCGAAAATCAATGCAGTATATATCCACGAAAAGCATTGTATTCGTGTGGAATTTTCGGGCGACAAAGCACCATATCTGGCCTTCGGTTGCCCTTACATCCGCGTTGCGGACGAGGACAGACAAATGTCTGCGGCGGAACTGGAGAAGTTCATCCTCAAAAAGAATGCCGGACGCGATATCTGGGACAGCGAACCTTCCAATAAAACTGTAAGCAATGTAGACGAAGGCGTACAGTATCTGATTGAAAAAATGAACTGGCGTGTTGTGCTGGATGGTTCCGTCCAGCGAAAAGAAATTCCGGAAGTCCCTGTCGATGCGATCCGTGAAGCCATCACAAATTCCTTTGCCCACAGAGATTACCGCTCCACGCAAAATAATGAAATAGCCGTTTTCAGCGATAGAATAGAAATCTACAATCCGGGACGCTTCCCAGACGGACTAACGCCGGAAGACTATATTCACGGGAATCCTCGCCCGATTAAACGCAACCCGAATCTTGCGCAGCTTTTGTATTATTCAAAGGATATTGAGAGTTTTGGAACCGGCTTGCAGCGAATCGTGGCCGCCTGTGAGGAAGCGAAAGTAAAGGTTTCGTTCGAGACACTAAAGCTCGGGTTTGTCGTAGTGTTTCACCGCCCGACTAGCGATTTTGCTACAAAGGATACTAACTGGATAACCAATGACCAGAGAAATGCCCCTGCAAGCATTGGCAACACTGTAAAAGACACTGTAAAAGACACTGTAAATGTGTTGCAGGCGAAAATATTAGGAGGTCCCCCGTAAATGAAATCATACCGCAAAGAACTGCATTTCCACACGAAAACCCGTCGGGCCTTTGTAAACATCACGCCGCAAGTGGAAGCGGCGTTGGCTGAGAGCGGGATCCGCGAAGGCCTGTGTCTTGTGAACGCCATGAACATCACGGCCAGCGTATTGATCAACGACAATGAAAGCGGTCTGCACAGCGACTTTGAAAAGTGGCTGGAAAAGCTCGCGCCCGAAAAACCCTATGACCAGTACGCCCACAACGGCTACGAGGACAACGCCGACGCACATTTGAAGCGCACCGTCATGGGACGGGAGGTCGTGGTCGCCGTCACAAACGGCAGGCTGGACTTCGGGACCTGGGAGCAAATTTTTTACGGAGAATTCGACGGCAAGCGCGACAAGCGGGTATTGGTGAAGATCATCGGGGAATGACGAAGGCGCCCGCAAATAGTCGTTGTCAGAAAGGAAAAAACATGCTACAATAACGATTATACAAAGCGGTCCGAGGGACCGCGGGGGGAGGTAAAAAATGGCGGAAAAAGAAGAAAACATCACGATCCGCGCCATGGTCGCGGAAGATTACGACGCGGTGTACGCGCTCTGGAAACGGACGGAAGGTATGGGCCTGCGCGCCATCGACGACTCGCGGGAGGGCATCGCCAAATTTCTGCGGAAGAATCCTGAGACGAACTTTGTGGCGTTGAAGGCGGGTCAACTTGTCGGCGTGATTCTCGGGAGCTATGACGGCAGGCGCGGCTACGTCTACCATACGGCCGTCGAAAGCGAACTGCGCGGACAAGGGATCGGGAAGGCTCTTGTCAATACGCTCCTGGCCAAATACAAGGAGATCGGCGCGACGAAGCTCGGCCTGATTGTACTGACAAACAACCCCGAAGGCCTGAAATACTGGCAAAAACGGGGCTTTGTGCTGCGGACCGACAACCATTACCTGAGCTATACCGTAGACCCTGAAAATATCTGACCCGGGTTTGCGGGCAGCGACCGGAGTGATGAACTTTTCCCCCGCGGATGAGGCCTGGTTAAGTAAAGAGGAATTTTATGCGTTTCAAATTGCAATCGAAATATGAACCTACGGGCGACCAGCCCGAGGCCATCGAACAGATCGTCAACAATATCCATAACGGCGTCAAGGATCAGGTGCTCCTGGGCGTGACGGGCTCGGGAAAGACATTTACCGTGGCCAATGTCATCGCGCAGACCCAGCGGCCGGCCCTCGTCCTCGCGCCCAACAAGACCCTGGCCGCCCAGCTCTATTCCGAGTACAAGGCCTTTTTCCCGGAAAACGCCGTGGAATATTTCGTCTCCTACTATGATTACTACCAGCCCGAGGCCTATATTCCGTCTACGGACACCTATATCGAAAAGGACTCGTCCATCAACGACGAGATCGACAAGCTGCGCAACGCGGCCACCGCGGCCCTGATCAACAGGCGGGACGTGATCATCGTCGCGTCGGTATCGGCCATCTACGGCCTAGGTTCCCCCGAGACCTACAAAAAGATGACGATCCCCCTGGACAGGCTGACCGGCATGCCCCGGAAAGACTTGATCCGGCGGCTGATCGCTCTGCGCTACGAGCGGAACGACATCGCCTTCGAGCGGGGAAAATTCCGCGTCAAGGGAGACGTCGTCGATGTGTATCCATCGTATACGGAAACGGGCTACCGCCTCGAATACTGGGGCGACGAGCTCGAGGAAATCTCGGAGATCAATACGCTGACGGGGCAGAAGATCAAGAGAAATCTGGAGCGGATCATCATTGCTCCGGCGACGCAATATCTGACTGAGGACGGCGACGAAGAACGCGTCTTTCAAGAGATCCGGCAGGACCTTGTGACGGAGGTCGACGCCTTTTCCCAAAGGGGGAAGCTCCTCGAGGCCCAGCGCTTGAAGCAGCGGACGGAATATGACCTCGAGATGATCCGGGAGATCGGGTACTGCAAGGGCATTGAAAATTATTCCCGCTATCTGGCCGGAAAACAGCCGGGGGATACGCCGGACACGCTGCTGCGGTATTTCCCGCGGGATTTTCTCATTTTCATCGACGAATCCCACATCGCGGTCCCGCAGATCCGCGGCATGTACCTCGGCGACCGTTCCCGGAAAGTTTCCCTTGTGGAAAACGGCTTCCGGCTCAAGGCGGCCCTTGACAACCGGCCCCTGCGCTTTGACGAATTCCGGGACATCGCGGGACAGACGGTCTTTGTTTCGGCGACCCCGGGGGATTTTGAGGTGGACGCCAGCGGCGGCTGTATCGCCGAGCAGCTGATCCGGCCCACGGGCATCGTGGATCCCGAAATCGACGTGCGGCCCACAAAAAACCAGATTGACGACTTGCTCGAAGAGATCCGGATCCGGGCAAAGAAAAAAGAGCGGGTCCTGGTGACGACGCTCACAAAAAAAATGGCCGAGGAATTGACGGAATACTACATCAATCTGGGCGTAAAAGCCAAATATATGCACTCGGATATCGAAACCCTCGAACGAATCGAGATTATCCGCGGCCTGCGCAAAGGGGAATTTGACGTCCTCGTGGGAATCAACCTGCTGCGGGAAGGCCTCGACATTCCCGAAGTCTCGCTGGTGGCCATATTGGAGGCCGACAAGGAAGGCTATCTCCGGAGCCGCCGTTCCCTGATCCAGACCATCGGCCGGGCCGCCAGAAACACCGAAGGCCGCGTGATCCTTTACGGCGACGTCGTCACGATGTCCATGCGGGAGGCCATCGACGAAACAAACCGGCGGCGGGCCAAGCAAATCGAATACAACGCCTTCAATCATATCGACCCCCGGACCATCGAAAAAGAAATCGCCGAGGATCTGATCAATCTTGACTACGCCCTCCCCGTGGACGAGGCGGGGCTCGGGCGCAAGAAAAAATTCACGTCCCGGGAGGATATCGAAAAAGAGATCGGCAAGCTTCAAAAATCCATCGCCAGACTCTCCAAAGAGCTTGATTTTGAAAACGCCATCGTCAAAAGAGACGAAATGCTGCGCCTGAAAAAGCTATTGCTGGAATTTTAGGGCCTTTTTCTGTTTTTTCCGGCGAATTGCGTCTCCGACCTTGACAAAGGGCGAATTTCCGGATATAATAGAAGCAGACAGCAAACCGCCCGTCGCGGAAGGCGATGAAGAAGGCGGTAAAGAAAGCAGGTGAGGTTCCGTGACCAATGTGCATATCCGCTACGCCGTAATGAGTATCAGCCTGCTCGTGATTATTTTGCTCGTTTACCTCATGAAAAAGAAGCGCAAATCCCGCCTGATCGTTGTCGATGACGTCATCGAAAGCTACTATTACCGCTATGGCGGCGATATCGGCTGGATCCGCGGGCAATTCCTCAATTACAAATTCAAATCCCTTTCGGCCATGCTGAGCAGCAAAGACGCCGAAGATTCCGATTTCCGGATCGATATCCTCGAAGGGGAGGACGGAAAGAAAATGAACGTCTACGCGACGGAATACAGCTACAATTCCTCGCCGAAGCTGGAACCCCTGATCCGGGAGCTGCAGTTAACGGAGCAGCAATACGGGCGCTTCCTCGAAAATATCCTCGCGACCTACTGCGTCAAAGGCCCCGACGCCATCCGGGAGCAAATCCGGAACAAGAAAAAAGAAAACAAGCATTAACCCTATTTCACAAGCTTTTTGTAAATCGGAAAGCCGTCGAAGGTCGCGAAATAATCCTTCGGCGTCTCGGCTCTGCGGATCGGCTCAAAGGAACCGTCGGCCTTCAGGAGAATTTCCGCCGAGCGCAATTTTCCGTTGTAGTTGTAGCCCATGGAAAAGCCGTGGGCGCCCGTATCGTGGATCACGAGAATATCGCCGACATCCGTTTTCGGAAGCTTCCGGTCGATCGCGAACTTGTCGTTGTTTTCGCACAGGGCCCCGACGACGTCGTAGGTATGGTCCTCAGGCGCGTCTTCCTTCCCCAGTACCGTAATATGGTGATAAGCGCCGTACATGGCCGGTCGCATGAGATTTACCGCGCAGGCGTCGACGCCGAGATATTCCTTGTAAATGTGCTTTTGGTGCACCGCCGTCGTCACGAGGCAGCCGTAGGGACCGGTCATAAAGCGGCCCGATTCCGTATAAATGGCGATATCCGTCATGCCCGCGGGGCCCAGGATTTTTTCATAGACCCGGCCCACGCCCGCTCCGATGGCCTTGATGTCGGCGGGTTCCTGCTCGGGCGTATAGGGAATGCCGATTCCCCCCGAGAGATTGATGAAGCCGATGTGGACGCCCGTCGCCTGTTTGACTTCCACGGCCAGGGAAAACAATACCTCGGCCAGCATGGGATAATAGTCGTTTGAGACGGCGTTGCTGACGAGAAAGGCGTGGATGCCGAATTCCTTGACGCCTTTGGCCGAGAGGATCCGGAAGGACTCGATCAGCTGTTCTTTCGTCATGCCGAATTTGGAATCGCCGGGATTGTCCATGATGCCGTTGCTGATCCGGAACAATCCGCCCGGATTGAAGCGGCAGCTCATTTTTTCGGGAAATTTCCCGAGGATGGCCTCAAGATAGGGAATGTGCGTGATATCGTCAAGATTGATGATGGCGCCCAGCCTGGCCGCAAGGCGGTATTCCTCCGCCGGCGTGTTGTTTGAGGAAAACATGATGGCGTCGCCCATGATCCCCAGAGCGTCGGAGATCATGAGCTCCGTCAGGGACGAACAATCGCAGCCGCAGCCGCATTGATTCAAGATTTGCACGAGAAAAGGATTCGGCGCGGCCTTGACCGCGAAATACTCCCGGAAGCCCGGATTCCACCCGAAGGCCGCGTTCATAGCCAGGGCGTTTTCCCGGATACCGCGTTCATCGTAGAGATGAAAGGGCGTTGGATACTGTGACGCGATTTCCAGCGCTTTTTCTTTTGTAACAAATGCTCGTTTTTTCATTTTATCCCCCGTTAAAACATAAATCCGAATCTGATTTCAAAGATCGGTTTTTTCTTTCTGTCGATGTCATTGGTCAAAAATACCGCCACAGGCCCCACGAAGGTATCCCAGCCGACGCCGACGCCGTAGCCGGTCACGACGCCCTCGTTGAGGCGCCGGTCCTTCTGGTGGAGGATCTTGTCGGAATGATAGGCCAGGACGTTGTATTTTCCCATGAGATAGAGCGAATTGCGCAGGCGGTACTGGAGTCCGGCGCTCGCGATCGCAAATTCGTCCGTATAGCGCCCCATGGCCGGAAGTCCGAAATAGGTGATGTGATCCTTCATATTGACAAAGCGCCCGCCGCCGATTTTGAAAAGTTTTTCGGCCGTCAGCCGCTCCCCGGTCATTTTTCCGTAGGAAGCGCCGAGACTCAGCGAGAGGTCTTTGGACAGCGGCAAATAGAAATCCGACAGCAGCTTGTAAGCGCTGTAGCGGTCGCTTCCCCGCATGTGCTCCGCGTAGAAGAATACGCCCTTTGTGGGGAAAATCCGGTTGTCCAGCGAGTCAAAGGCCACGTAGGGCCCTGTCATCACGCGGTTGAAATGCCGATCAAAATCGAGAGCGCCCCGTTCGCCTTCGTCGTAAGTGACGCCGCCGCTTTCCCAGGTGAAAGAGAGGCCGGCCACGGCCATTTTGTATATGGACGTAAAAATATCAGCCGTCCCCGTAAATTTGCCGCTGCGATAGGTCGATACATGGTCGCGGTTCCGGAAAATGAACAGCGGATTCTGCTCGTAACCCAGCGAAAAGGCGGAGCCGAATTTGAAGCGCATGGAATCATAGTAGGAGGCGTTGCCGATGGAAATTTTCGGATACTCGGAAATCTCCGCCGCAATGCTGTAATTCCTGCTCCAGACGCCGTATTGGGGAAAATCCACCAGGGCCTTGAGGGCCGCGCCGTAGCGGGACACGTAGCCCAGAGCCGCCCGGACGTGGATGTCATGGCGCTCCCGGACGTCGAAATGTAAAACTTCCCCGTCCAGATGATAATAGAGCTTGTCCACATAGGGAATGCTGTAGATTTCCTTGGCCCATCTGTCGATCTCTTCCCGGCTCAATTGGCGCGCTTTTTCCGGTCTCAGCTTGTTGACATTGCCTAGCGTAAGCGTCTTGTTTCCGCGGAGAACGACGGCGTCCACGGCCCGGTCCTTTTCCCGCGGGGCCCGGTTCCGGAGCGCCTTGAAACGATTGCCGTCGGAAAGGGTCCGGAGCGCCTGGCCGTATTTTTGCGCGGCCGCGTAACCTCTGGCGATCAGCGGCGCCATATCGGTAAAATCCATGTTTTTCTTGTCTCCGACGTCGGGCTCGATGAGGATCGTCGGGAGTTTTTTCAAAAATACCGTGTTCATATCCCCGTGGAACGTCGAGAGCTGCTCGACGACCGTAAAGAGGTTGACTTCTTCGTCGATCACGATGGGATCGGTGCTGACGTTGACGGCAATGATGATGTCGGCGCCCATTTCGATGGCCACGTCGATGGGAAAATTGTTGCTCGCGCCGCCGTCCACGTAGTAGCGCCCCTTGTCTTCGACCGGCGGGAAGACGCTCGGGAAAGACATGCTCTTCAGTACGCCCAGGGCGAGGTCCCCCGATCCGACCACGGCCGCCTTGCTCGTCTGGAGATCCGTCGCCACGGCGCGGAAGGGAATCGGCAGGGCGTCGAAGTCTTTGATGTCTTCGGCCCGGGAAAAGATGGTCTTCAGGTCAAAATAAGTCTGCTGGTTGGAGACAAAGCCCCGGGGCAGGGAGATTTTCATGTCCCGCGTGACGCGGAAATTGATCGGGTATTTCTCATAGGACAATTTTTCGTAGACGTCCGTAAAAGGCCGCTTGCGGGAAACCGCCGCGAAGGGGCTCGTAAAATTCGTGTGGACAAGGGTGTTTTCAATCTCCGCGGGGGAATAGCCCGCGGCGTACATGCCGCCCACAAAGCTCCCGATGCTGGTCCCCACCACGAGATCGAGGGGAACCTGATATTCCTCGAGGGCTTTCAAAACGCCGATAT
Source organism: Fusobacteriaceae bacterium (assembly GCA_031272775.1). Lineage (NCBI taxonomy): Bacteria > Fusobacteriati > Fusobacteriota > Fusobacteriia > Fusobacteriales > Fusobacteriaceae > Fusobacteriaceae bacterium. The sequence goes on from JAISTB010000016.1 coordinate 10,412, forward strand.
GGGCCGCGCCTCGTGCGCCGCCGCCGCTCAGAACCAGGGCGACCTTCGGTTTTTTCGCGGGCGTCCGGGCGGATTTCCGGGCGGGTTTCCCCTCTTCGGCCTCCCGGATCGGCTGTTCATTTTCGGAAAGAATGGCCTGTTTCAGTTTTTCCAGCTCTTCTTTTTGGGCCAGAAGGCCCTCGATTTGGGCGTCAATGGCCTTGACCCGGTCCTCCTTCGTGAGCGGGGCCGCGCCAAAAATTGCCGCGAACAGCAAAAAGAACAAAATCAGGCTCAGCAAAGTTTTTCTCATCCCGATTCCTCATTTCCGGAAAATTCTGTTTCCATATTTTATCACAAAATCACCCTCTTGTCCACGAATAAGTTGAAAGGAAAGTCTTTTCGGGACGGAATAATGAAAAAGTCAACAAAAATATTGATTTCCATTTGATTTTATCGCCCTCTTGCTGTACAATATACTATAAAGACAGAACATCGGGAAAGTTTTCGACGATGGGTAAAAGTTTGAATCAGGAGGTTTACATGAAGAAAAAACTGATCTGGATAAGCATCGCAACCATGGTGATCCTGGCCGGCTGTAGCGGACTGGGTTCCTCCAAATCCGACTCCTCCCCCGCGCCTGTTTCTTCCTCAAAATCTTCCGGCTCCGGATTTTTGAGCGGCATCTTCAACAGGATCCCGGCGGAACTGCAGGAAGATGTGTACGGCAGAGTCGATGAAAATAACGAATTGTACGGCTTCGGATCCGGCGCTTCGGACAAACTGGGCGCGGCGGCGGGACAAATGCGCGCCATTGACAGCGCCAAGGCGGATCTGACAAAGAAAGTGAGAAAAGAGGTGCAGGCGACGCTCAATACTTACTGCGCTTCGCTGGACGCCTATACCCAAACATTGGTGAAACCCGCCATTCCCGACATGACCGGGCACGCGACGGAGCTCAGCATGTACAATATCCTTCAGAAAGGGGCCTGGGAAGACGACAAGAAGGTATACGCCCTCGTGACCGTGGCCAAAAACGACGTCCACAGCAATACCCGAAACGTATTCCAGACCTTCCTCGACAACATGTCCAGGAAGATCAGCAGCGCCAAAGGTCAGATGTAATATGTTTGAAACGACAGTAACATTAACCCGGGACATCGTCTCGGAATATCAAAGCGCCTTTCTGAAAAAAGGCAGATTCCAAAAAATGGTCATCATTTACGCTGTTGTGGTGGCCTTGTTCGCCGCCTACGTGCTGCTTTCGCCCCAAAAGGGCGGGATGCGCTATCTTTTGTTGTTGGCGCCGGTCCTTTTGGGCTGGTTTGTCTACAAAAAAGTCAGCAATCTCGCTTCGCAAGAGTATATGCGCTATGTGAGCGCCAACAACGGCGAGGACCTTTCGGTTGTTTACACCATAGACGAGACCGGCATAAACGGGGTAAGCGGCGCTCAGGGAAACAGCATGGCCTTTACCTATGACCAGATGACGCGGGTCGTGGAGACGGAAAACCTCTATGTGGTCTTTTTGAAGACGCACATGGTGATCCCCCTGGCCAAGGCCGGATTTACCAAAGGGACGCCGGAAGAATGCAAGGCCTGGATCGAAAGCAAAATCGGCGTATAGCAAAGGCTCGGGGGCAATCGGAAAGAATCGGGACGTGATGGAATGGAAACTCTGAAAATACTGGAATCCGGCCTGTTGACCACCGTGCAGGATCTCGGGCGATACGGATACCAGCGCTACGGCATCGCGGTGGGAGGCGTCATGGACGCCTTTTCCGCCAAAGTTGCCAACAGACTCGTGGGAAACAAAGCTGAGGACGCGGTCCTTGAAACGACCTTGAAGGGCGTCGACATTGCCTTTGTGGCCGACTGCGTTTTTGCCGTAACCGGCGGTAAATGCGCCTGTTCCCTGAACGGGAAGCCCCTTTCACTCTGGCGGGCTTACCGGGCCAGGACCGGAGATGTGCTCAAAATGGGCATTTGCCAGGAAGGCGTCCGAAATTATCTCGCTTTTTCCGGCGGCATCGACGTCCCCCTCGTCCTCAGCAGCCGCTCGACCAATCTCAGAGCCAATTTCGGCGGCTTTCAGGGCAGGGACATCAAGATGCACGACGTCCTGCGGGTATTCCCGCGCTATCTGCCCGACATCCCGCTTTTGAAATTTAAAGACGACCTCCGCCCCGTATATCCGAAGGAGGTCAGGATCCGCGTGATTCTCGGCCAGCAGTCGGATTATTTTACGGAAAAAGGCGTCAAGACGTTTTTCGCGGACGCGTACAAAATCACGCCCGATACGGATCGGATCGGCATGCGCCTGTTGGGGAAAAAAGTCGCCCACAAGGAGACGGCCGACATCATCTCGGACGGCATCACCTTTGGCGCGATCCAAATCATCGGAAACGGCCAGCCCGTGGTCCTTATGGCCGACCGCCAGACGACGGGGGGATACACGAAGATCGGAAACGTGATCACGGCGGACCTGCACATGCTCGCCCAGGCCCTGCAGGGAACGAAGGTGCGCTTTGTCAGAGTTACCGTGGAAGAGGCCCTGGAGGCCCTCGGAGAATTTGACCGGCTCATCTCCGACGACGCTTCTTACGAGCAGATATTCGAATTGCCGGAAAAACCGGTGGACCCGCCCATTTACCCCGGATTGATCCCTGTCCCGGCGGGCGTCAACGGGAAAAAATACGTGAAAAAACTCTACCGGACCTGCGCCCTCTTGCGGCCCGTCACGGCCAAATACACCCTGACCATCGCGGATCAACGCTTTGAGGTGGAAGTGGAAAAAATCCCGGATTGAACCGGGATTTTTGGAAAGCGCTTTATCCTCGCGCGTATGTGTCAAATAATGCTTACAGGTAGATGAAGGCGCCGATCGCGCCGCAGGCGGCCATGACCAGCATGGGTTTGGGCTTGAATTTTTGCAGGACGAAAAGCGCTAACAGAAAGAGCGCGCCGCCGGCGTAGTTATTGATGCCGCTCAGGGTGATCCGCGCGTTTTTCTCGCCCCAGAGACAGAGGATCAGGATCGAGAGTCCCGCCGAGAGGATCATGGCCACCACCGCCGGACGGAGCCCCGCCAGTACGCCCTGGACCACCGAGAGATTTTTGTATTTGAAAAAGATATAGGCCAGAATCCCCATAATGATGCAGGAAGGCGTCACAAAGCCCGCCGTGGCCACAATGGCCCCGGGCAGTCCGGCGATTCTTGTCCCCACGAAGGTGGCGGAATTGATCGCGATGGGACCCGGCGTCATCTGGGAAATCGTAATCAGATCGGTAAATTCGGCCAGGGTCAGCCAGCCGTGGTAATTGACGACCTGGTTTTGGATCAGCGGCAGCGAAGCGTAGCCGCCTCCGACGGTAAACAGGCCCACTTGAAAGAAACTCCAGAACAGTTCGAGAAAGATCATGTCAGTTCACCTCTTTTTTGCGGCCGGTCAGCATGATCCGGGCAAGGCCGATCAGGGCGCAGACGAGGATCGTATAGACGACGTTGACTTTCAGGATAAAGGTCACGACAAAGGTCGCGATCATGATGAAATAAGAGACGGCGTCCCTGGTCTTGATGACGTTGCGGCCGAGGTTGATGACGACGTCAATGATGGTGGCGGCAACTCCCGCCTGCATCCCTTTGAGGACCGCCTTCACGATCCGGTTGGACTGGAACGCGGTATAGAAAAAGGAAATGACGGTCAGGATAATCAGACAGGGCATAACGGAGCCGAGGATCGTCACAAAGGCGCCGGGGACGCCCGCCACGTCATAGCCCAAAAGGAATGACGCGTTGATGGCCACTGCCCCCGGTGAAGACTGGGCGATGGCGATGAGATCCAGGATCTCGTCTTCGGCGATCCAGTGGAGCTCATCCACAAATTTTTTCTTCATAAGCGGAATAATGACATAGCCGCCGCCGAAGGTAAAGGCGCTGATGAAAAATGTCGAGATGAACAGTTTCCAATACACATGTTTCGGTTTCGGCTTTGCCTGATCCGCCGCTACTGCTTGCTTTTCGGGTTCTTCTTTGGGATAGTCAGACATGTAATTCTCCTTTTGATCTTAAAATACACTCTATTATAGCACGCTTTGAAGGAATTTTTAAGATATTTTACAGATATTTTGGAAATATAGCGGGGAGGTCCTATGAAAAAAATCCTTGTTCTGGCGCTTTTCGCGGGCATTCTGGCGCTGGGGGCGGAAATCGCCGTAAAAGACGCCGTCAGAAAAAACAACCTGATTTACCGGAAAGGCGCGGCGCAGCCCTTTACCGGAACCGTGACGGAAAAATATCCCGGCGGGAAACCGAAGGCGAGCGCGGCCTACACGAAGGGCAAACCCGACGGGCTCTCCCGTTCCTGGTCCCCCGAGGGGAAACTCCAGAGCGAGATCCGTTTTAAGAACGGCGTCCGGGAAGGGGTGACGAAAGTTTATCACAAAAACGGCGCTCTCAAGAAAGAGGCGACCTATCGGAACGGGCGTCAGGAGGGAAAGGAAAAGATTTATTACCGGAACGGGAAACTCCAGATGGAGTGCGATTACAAAAACGGGAAGAAAGACGGAAGCGAAACGGTCTATGACGATGTCGGCGAAGTCTTCTCCCGGAAGAACTACAAAGCCGGAGCGCCGATCTATTGAACTTTTCCTGAAAAAACCGGCCCGCGCCTTTTGATGAACAAATTGACAAAATATTTTTTGTCGGAACCCTTGACAAAACGCAAAATCCGGGATATATAAGCTAATATAAACGTTTAGCAAGAGGGATGGCCATGACGACGATCAAAGATGTGGCAAAACTGGCGGGACTTTCCATCTGTACGGTGTCAAGAGCCCTCGCCGGGAAGGACAAGATCCGCCCCGAGACCCGTGAGCGCGTTTTTGCGGCGGCCAAAGAGCTGGACTACAAGCCCAACCTCTCGGCTCGGAGCCTCAAGACCGGCAGCACCCACACGCTGGGCCTGATCATGCCCGACATTACGAATCCCTATTATCCCAAGGTCGCCAAATACATCGAGGAATACGCGGAAAAATTCGGCTATATGCTGTTTTTCTGCAACGCCAGCGAAGACGTCAAGCGGGAGCAGATGCTCGTGGAATCCCTCAAAAAAAGAGATGTGGACGGCGTCCTGGTCTTGCCCTGCTCCTGTGAAATCAAGCATTTTGAAAGCTTTTCCGACGCGGGGATCCCCTACGTCTTTCTGAACCGGAAATTTCCCGGCAACATCAACTGCGTCCCCACCGACAATTTTTACGGGGCCTATATGATGACAAAATATGTGATCCAAGCGGGGCACAGGAAGATCAGCGCCGCTTTTTTGAGTTTTGAAAACCAGATCTATCATGAGCGCTTCGACGGCGCCGTGCGCGCCCTCGAAGAGCACGGGCTCAAGCGCTGCGTCGAGTATTTTCTCTTCGACATCAGGGATATCGGCGACGCCTACCAGCGGATCAGCCAGATGCTCCTGGGGGCGGACCGGCCCACGGCCCTCGTGGCCGCCAACGACATGATCTGCATCGGCGCTTACGGGGCGGCCAGCGCCTGCGGACTCCGGATCCCCGAGGACTTTTCCGTCACGGGCTACGACGATATTCCCATGGCGGCCCTGATGATCCCGCCGCTGACCAGCTACCGCCAGTCGGAAGAGGAAATCGCCAAAAGGGGCGTCGACTATCTGCTGTCCTGCATCGCGGGAAAACCACAGCCCTACGGCGATCGCCTGCGGGGCGAAATCATCGTGCGGCAGTCTGTGGCCCGGCTTTAAGCCGGGAGATTCCGCGGTAAACTGCGCCCCGAAAATATAAACGTTTATATTTTGATTTGTCCCGCCAGGGGCCGATATTCCACAAAGACACACGAAGACAAAAAGGAGAGAACATGTTTCAGGTATTATCCGGAAAAGAAGCGGTGAAAAAAATCCCGTCGGGGGGAACGGTCTGTTTTATCGGAAATTTGAATCTGTTGGAACCCGAGACGATCCTCTATGAATTGGAGCAATCCTGGCTTGCCACCGGGAAACCCGGGGATCTGACGATCCTTTTTCCGGTTTTTCTGGGCTCGGCTTCGGGAAGGGGAACGGATTATTTTTCCCACGAGGGCATGGTAAAACGCGTGATCGGCGGATCTTTCGCCTCCATGCTCCCCAATCGCAAACTGAACGAGTTGATTTTTCAGAACAAAATCGAGGCCTACAACCTGCCCATGGGTTCCTTCTACAATTTGCTGAAAAATACCGGCGCGGGGCAGCCGGGTCTTTTCACGGGCGTGGGGCTCCATACCCAGGCGGATCCGAGATACCGCGGCGGCAGGCTCAACGACGCCACGACCGAAGACATCGTCGAGGTCCGGGAACTGGACGGACGGGAATGGCTGTACTACAAAAGGCTTAAGATCGATGTGTCCGTAATCCGGGGCACCTCCGTCGATGAAAAGGGGAATATTTCCCTCGAGCATGAACCCACGTCCCAGGGGATCCTCCCGACGGCCATGGCCGCCAAAAACAACGGCGGCGTAGTGATCGCCCAGGTGAGACGCAAGATCAAAAGCGGCTCCGTGCATCCGAGGCTCGTCATGGTCCCGGGGAAACTTGTCGATTACGTCGTCTTTGACGAGCGGGACGAGGCGCAGACGTCGCAATATCCGGACTCCGTGCTGGGCGGCGTCCGGCAGCCGGTGGAATTGAAGACGCCCATGGCGCTCACGCAAAATAAAGTGATTCTCCGGCGGATGGCCATGGAGCTGAAGAAAGGGGATCTCGTCAATTTGGGCTTCGGAATTCCCGCCAATCTGCCCGCCATCGCCGTCGAAGAGGGTTTCCTTGACGATATCCAATTTTCCATCGAACACGGCCCCGTAGGCGGCGTCCCGGGCTGGACGGGGACATTCGGCGTCGCCATGAACCCCGATCTCATCCTCGAAAGCAACGCGGTCTTTGAGCTGTACTCGGGCGGAATCCTCGACGTGGCCTGCCTCGGCATGGGAGAGGGAGACCCCGCGGGGAACGTCAACAATCACAAATTCAAGAACATCATCGCCGGAACCGGCGGCTTCAACGACATCATTTACGTGACGCCGAAAATCCTCTTTGCGGGGACCTTCACGGCGGGCGGCCTGAAAACGGCCATCGCCGACGGCAAATTGTACATCGAGCAGGAGGGAAAATACAACAAATTCAACGCGGTCATCGAAGGGATCACGCTGAACGCCGAAGAAGCCCGCAAAAAAGGACAGAAGGTGCTCTACATCACCGAACGGGCCGTCTTTGAACTGACGGAACGGGGCGTGACGCTGACGGAAATCGCGCCGGGCGTCGATCTCAAAAAGCACATCACCGACGTGCTGGATTTCGCCCTGGACATTTCCCCCGAGCTGAAGCTGATGGACGCGAGATTGTTTTATCCAGGAAAGGTAGGGATCAAGCTGAAATAGCTGTTGCGAATGAAATATACCATATATATTATGTATAATTTTCCCGGAGGGATACGATGGCAAAAGAAATGGCAATTGACGAATATCATGACGATCTGCTGGTCCGGATCAGCGACGACATCGCCTGGGTGACCATCAACCGGCCGCAGGCCATGAACGCCTTGACGCGCGATACAAAAAGGCATATATTGCGCTTTATGGAGGAGGCCGGGGAGGCGGAGGACTTCAAAGTCATTATCCTGACGGGCGCGGGAGAAAAGGCCTTTTGCGCGGGGACGGACCTCAGGGACATGGTGACCTTCGGCCCCATAGACGCCGAGCAGATGCTGTGGCTTGAGCACAAGATGAATGACGCCATCCGCCATTGCAACAAGCCCGTGATCGCCGCGGTAAACGGAAACGCGCTGGGGGGCGGTTGCCTGATCCCACTGATCTGCGATTATTCCATCGTGGCCGATACGGCTGTACTGGGCTTCCCGGAAATCAAATCGGGCCTTCCCGCCAGCATCGAAATCGCCATTATCCACAAATTCGTGGGGCTGGCCAGAGCCCGGGAACTCATTTATTTCGGCGAGACCTTTACGCCCGCGGAAGCCGTCGACATGGGGCTTATGAATAAGGTTGTCCCGCAAAAGGACGTGCTTACCGCCGCCGAAGCGGCCGCCCGGAAACTTATGAAACAAAGCCCCACGGCCCTGCGGCTGCAAAAAGAACTGGTGAACAAATGGATCGAGACGGATTTTGTGAGCGCCGTGGAGACAAGCATTTACGCGGCCGGACTGGCCTTTACGACCGACGAGCCGAGAGAAGCCATGAACCGCTTTTTCGAGCGACAAAAGAGCAAAAAATGAGGATATCATGAATAATGATAATAATAGTAAAGAATATAAAAATGAACTTGTCCGGGTTTCGTTTCCGGAAAAACGGGTGGCGCTTCTGACGCTCAACAATCCGCCACTGAACGTGATCACGCTGGCGCTTTCGGCGGAACTCAAAGAAACGCTGGCCGCAATCAACGCGGATTCGGACATTCGCGTCGTGGTCATTACGGGATCGGGCGAGCGGGCTTTCAGCGTCGGCGCCGACGTGGGGGAATTCCCGCAGGTGTGGGACGATGTCATCGGGAAAAAGCTGCAAAAGGAAAACGAGGTCTATAACGACGTCGAATTTTTGGATAAACCGGTTATCGCCGCCATGGAAGGCGTCGTTTGCGGCGGCGGCGTGGAGCTGGCCATGGCCTGCGACTTGAGGATCCTGTCGGCCCGGGGGAAAATGGCCTTGCCGGAGATCAATTTAGGCGTATTCCCGGGGAGCGGAGGCCTATTCCGGCTGCCGAAATTCGTGGGTAAGGCCAAAGCCATGGAACTCATGTTTACGGGAGAATTTATCGACGCCGACGAATGTCTGCGGATCGGTCTCGTGAACAGACTGGCCCACGCGGGGGAAGCGCTCCGGGCGTCCCTTGAACTCGCAAAAACCATTGCCGGCAAGCCCTTTGAGGCTCTCAAACTCATCAAAAGAGGCGTGCGGGAAATCGGTCAGGCGCCCACGGAGCAATGTTTTGAACAGAATCTCGCCTACAGCCGGCGCATCTTTCAGACCGAAGACTGCGCCGAGGGCGTCGACGCCTTCTTCCACAAGAGAAAGCCCGACTTCAAATAGCGGAAAAAACGGGGGTTGCAAAATTGAACGAGCAGACGACAAAAATAGAAACGGAAGTCCTTGTCATCGGCGGGGGCTGCGCGGGCTTGCGGGCCGCCATAGCCGCCGCCGACGCGGGAGCGCGGACGCTCCTTGCGGCCAAAGGCCCCGTCGGAAAGACGGGGGCTTCGACCCATCCCGTCGCGGAGATGGCGGGGTATAACGCCGGAGATCCGGTGATACCGGGGGACGTCGCGGGACATTATGAGGACATGATGAAGGCGGGCCGGGGCATGGCGGATCCGATCCTCGCCCGTATCCTCGCCGAGCGGGCGCCCGGGACGATCCGGGATCTAAAAAGTTGGGGCGTCAAATTCGAACGGGAAGGGGAAAGGGATTACCGCTTCCGGAGCTGCTTCGCAAGCGCCCCGAGGACCCATGTGGTCCGGGGGCACGGCGAAACCATGGTGGCGGCCATGGCGGCGCAGATCGCGCTGAGACCAGAAATTACCGTCTTTCCGGGGCTTACGATCGTATCCTTGATCGTAACCGAAGGGCGCTGCCACGGCGCCTGGGCCATAGACGCCAAAGGTGAGCGGATCAAAATCACGGCGGCCGCGGTTATCCTCGCCACAGGCGGGGCCTCCCGGGCCTTTGCGGGAAACCTCAATCCCGCCGATGTCTCGGGGGACGGCTACGCCCTCGCGTACGCGGCCGGGGCGGAGCTCATCAACATGGAATTTATGCAGGCCGGCATCGGTTTTTCCCGGCCGGTCGTCAATATCTTCAACGCCTATATCTGGGCCGCCCATCCGAAACTCTCAAACGGCTCTGGGCTGCCTTTTCTGGAAAAGCATCTCCCGGCCGGGCTCACGGCCCGGGCGGTCATGGATGAGCACAGGCGGCATTTTCCCTTTTCCTCGGGGGATCCGTCAAAATATCTCGAAATCGCCATGATCAAGGAAATCCGCGGCGGCGGGGGAACGGCCCGCGGCGGAATACAAGCGGATCTCAGGCATCTGACGGACGCTTATGTCAACGGCGTCCCCGATGATTGCGGACTTCACCACATGTGGCCGCTGGCCCGGGATTATATGAAAGGACGGAATGTGGATCTTTTGAAAATGCCGGTGGAGATCGCGGTCTTTGCCCACGCCGTCAACGGCGGCGTCCGGATCGACGAAAGCGCCCGATCGACGATCCCCGGGCTCTACGCGGCTGGAGAGACGGCGGGCGGACCTCACGGGGCCGACCGGCTGGGCGGCAACATGTTTGTGACCTGCCAGGTCTTCGGGGCGCTGGCCGGGGAAAGCGCCGCGATTTTCGCGAAAAATGAAAAAAAGCTTCCCGAAGGTGGCGATCGCCTGGACGAAGAGACGGAAGCGCTGCTGCGCCGGGAGCTCGACGCGGCGGCATTGATCGGTGACTTGCAGAAAAGCAATCAGGACAATCTGCTCGTTTGCCGGAGCGAAGCGCGCTTGAACGCGGTTCTGCAAAAAACGGAAGCGCTGAAAAAACATCTCGGGGCGGCCCCGGTCACGGATCAAATTCATCCGGAAAATTTCCGGCTGAGCAGTCTCATCGGCGCGACGGAACGGATGGCCGAAGCGGCTCTTGCCCGCAGGGAAAGCCGGGGCGCCCATTACCGGGAGGACTTCCCCGAAACGGATCCCGCCTGCGGAAAGCCCATTGTCCTCAAAAAAGGCAACAAGGAATAGCGTAAGGTTATAGATCAATTCTATTTTATTCAAGGAGGTTATACGATGAAAAAATGTGTCAAAGTGTTGTTGCTGGCGGCATTGGCCGGAATTTCCCTCGTGTCCCTGGCCGCCGACAAGGTGTACGAACTCAAAATCTCTACTTCCCAAACGGAACAGGCCCTGATCTCGCGATCCTATCAGAAATTCGCCGACAGGCTCCTTGAAACGAGCAAGGGCAGAATCAAAGCCGTGGTTTACCCCTCGAGCCAGCTCGGAAACGATGAAGACGTGATCGAGCAGGCCATCCAGGGCGCTGCCGTTGCCGTCAACACGGATCCCGCCCGGATGGGCACCTATGTCAAGGAAATCGGCATCCTGATGATGGGCTTTTTCGCCGACAACTATGAGGAATGCCGTACAATTACGGAATCGGCCCTTTTCAAGAGCTGGGAGGAAGAACTCGCGAAAAAGCACGGCATTCGCGTGCTGGCCTTCGATTTCTATGACGGGCCCCGGCATTTCATGACAAACAAAGAAATCAAGAGCCCCGCCGATCTCAAGGGTCTCCGGATCCGCACCATCGGTTCCGAAGTTTGTCTGCAATCCATCGGCGCCATGGGCGGTACGCCTGTCGCCATGGCCTGGGGAGAAGTGTACAACGCGATCCAGTCCAAGGCTCTGGACGGCTGCGAAGCGCAGAATACGTCGACGCTGCCTTCCAAGCTCTTTGAAGTCACAAAATACCAGACGAAAACCGGACATTTTCAGCTGATGCAGGCTCTGATCTGCGGCGAATCCTGGTATCAGACGCTGCCTGACGATCTCAAGAAGATCCTCGTGGATACGGCTCATGAAATGGGCGCGGTAACCGCCAAAGACGTACTGGCCGAAGCCGATCAGGCCGAAGCGGAAATGAAGGCCGCCGGTCTTATCGTGAATACCGTCGATACGGCCCCCTTCAAGAAAGCCGTTGAACCCGCTTACGAAAAACTGGGTTACAAAGAACTGCGCGACAAACTCTATAAAGAAATCGGAAAGGTAAATTAAACCATGAACAAACTTGCGAGGCTCTGCCTGAAGGCGGAACAACTGGTGGCGTGCACGCTGTTGGGGCTGATCGCGGTCCTCGTGTTCGGGTCGGCCGTCGCGCGGACGGTGGGCAGGCCGCTGAACTGGGCGCAGGATTTCGCTCTTCTCGCCTTTGCCTGGCTGACGTTCCTCGGAGCGGACATTGTGGCCAAGACCGGCAGTCTGATCCGGATCGACATGATCACAAAATCGCTCCCCAAAAGCGTGCAGAAGACGCTCGCCCTCGTATTCGGGGCGGGTATGCTGGTTTTTTTGCTCGTTCTCATCTATTACGGCTTTGTCCTGGTCTCCAAGAGTTGGACCCGCATGTTCAACACGCTGAATTTAAGCTATGCCTGGTGCACGCTTTCCGTACCCGTGGGGTCGACGCTGCTGTTCACCACGATGTTGGGCATTTTTATCCGGGACATCAAAAGACCGGCCGAAAAATGGGGAGGTGAGCAACCGTGATCTACGCCGTCGGTATTTTTATGGTATTTCTTTTCTTCGGCATGCCGGTCGCCTTCGCCATCGGGATCTCCGGATTCACGTTTTTCCTGATCCGGGGCGGCATCCCCTGGACGATCCTCGTGCAAAAATCGCTTTCGACGACCCAGTCCTTCACGATGCTCTCGATTCCCATGTTTATCCTGGCGGGAAATTTGATGAATCATACGGGGATCACGAACCGGCTCGTGAAGCTGGCCAATGTGCTGACCGGGCATATGTACGGCTCCATCGGGCAGGTTTCCGTTGTGCTCTCGACGCTGATGGGCGGCGTGTCCGGCAGCGCCGTGGCGGACGCCGCCATGGAATGCCGGATACTGGGCCCAGAAATGATCAAACGGGGATACGCGCCCGGCTGGGCCGCCGCCGTCAACTGCCTGACGGGGCTTATCGTAGCCACCATTCCGCCCTCCATGGGGCTTATCCTCTACGGAACCGTCGGGGAAGTGTCCATCGGAAGACTCTTTGTGGCGGGCTTTATCCCGGGCTTTATCATGTGCGGCTTTATGATGATCGCAACAGCCTGGTCCGCGCGCCGTTATGGTTACAAGCCGGACCACGACAAACCCTATCCGCTGTCGGTCATTCTGAAGGCGTGCTGGGACAGTATCTGGGCCTTGCTTTTTCCGATTATCCTGATCGTCCTGATCCGGGGCGGCGTCATGACGCCGTCGGAATCGGGGGCCTTCGCGGTATTTTACGCGCTGGTCGTCGGGCTTTTCATCTATCGGGAACTGACCTGGGAAAAGCTCAAGGCCTGCGTCATCGACAGCGTCAAGGATATTTCGGTGACAACGATGATTCTGGCCTTTTCGGGCGTATTCAGTTACGGCGTCGTCTATGACCAGCTGCCCCGGGACATCACCCAGGTACTCGTGGCGCTGACCAACAACAAATATGTCCTCTTGCTGAGCATTATCCTCATGCTCACGATCTTCGGCATGTTTATGGAAACGACGGTCATCACGCTGATCGTGACGCCGATCCTGCTGCCGGTCATCAAGCAGTACGGAATTGATCCTGTGCATTTCGGCATCATCATGATGACCACGGTGACCATGGGGTGCTCGACGCCGCCGGTGGGGGTCGCGCTCTACACCTGCTCCACGATTATGGATTGCTCGGTGCAGGAGACGACGCGCTACGCCGTACCGCTCTTCGTGGCGATCTTCGCGACGCTTGGCGTCGTGATCTGCTTCCCGCGCCTGATCCTGTGGCTGCCGAACCTCGTGTACGGCGTGGCGAGATAAAAAGAAAAAAACGGGCTGTCGCCTTGCGCGGCGGCCCGTTTTTACTGTTGCGCTCCCTTCTTATTGAAAATATACTAAAATAATATATTTTATTTTTTCGCGCCGAAGGTCGTGTAGTTTTTGGCGTCCATGGTAAAGGCGATGCCCATGCCCTGTTCCCGCAAAAAAGGCAGGTTCTGCAGCGTATCGATAATTTCTTTCGTCTGCGTTTTTTCGCAGAGGATCAAAAGCATCTCCTTTTCGGGAATAATTTCGACGCCGAAAAAGAGCGCGTCTCCTTCTTTCGCAGTGCCGTGGGCCTTGATGATCGTCCCCCCGGGCGCGCCCTTCTTGCGGACCGCTTCCATGGCGTCCTCGGCATAGCCGTCATTCATGATGACCGCCAGCAGTTCATGCGTCGCTTCTCCCTTTTCCTTTGTCTGCACTTCGTTGCCTCCTGTTTCCGCGTCTCTCATTCTGATAAAGCGATTGACGTCAAGCTCGATAAACCATCCCCTGGTCTTTTTGTCCTCCGAGGCCGCGTCCGCAATCGCGAAGCGGATGCGCCGCAATTCCTCCTCTCCGGCCACGATCCACAGGACTTCCCTGCCTTCGTCGCCCAGCGCCAGAAAATCCAACACGCGGTTTCCCGACGGGCCCCGCCCCATGATGACGGTGCCGCCGCCGGTCCCGGCGTAACGGGCCGCCTTCATCAGGCGATCCCCCTGATTGTATCCCACTACGGTCAAAAGCAAGGTCAATCCCATTATTCCTCCCTGTATTTGCCCCGGTACAAAAGCCCCAGGACCTGGATCGCGATCAGCGGAATCAGCGCCACCAGGGCGATAATGCCGAATCCGTCCACGACGGGGTTTCCGCCCATGGCTACGGAAACGCCCAGCGTCAGCGCGAGTATGAAAGTCGTCGTCATGGGACCCGTGGCGACGCCGCCCGAGTCAAAGGCCACGGCCACAAAGAGCTTCGGGCAGAACAGCGTCAGCGTCAGGGCGACGGCGTAGCCCGGTACGAGAAAACCCCGCAGCAGATCCCCGCCGAAGAGCACCCGGGTCATGGAGAGCGCCACGGCGACCGCGACCCCCGCGGAAAGCGTGATCAACAGCACTTTTCGCTTGATGGCGCCGCCCGATACGGTCTCGACCTCATCGGTCAAAACCCAAATGGCAGGTTCCGCCGCCACCACCACAGCGCCGAGGACGGCCCCCAGCGCAATGATCAGGATCGCGAACATGGGATTTTCCCGGGCAAGACCGCCCAGCAGCATGCCGAGCCGATGTCCGGCCGGAACGAAGCCCCCCTTTACCCCCGTAAAAAAGAGGATCAGGCCCAAAAAGGCGTAGATCCCGCCGAAAATCAAACGCCGGAGCCTTACCGGCGGCATTTTGACCAGAAACAACTGAAAGATCACGAAGAGTACGGTCAGCGGCAAAAGCGCCACGGCCACCTCCCGGCAGATCTCCGGAACGAGGCCCCACAAGTAGGAAAAGCCGCCCGAGGCCGCGATCGTTTCCGCGACGGTTTCCCCGGCGGAAATCGCCCCGCCCGTTTTTTTCGTCAGGATGAGGCCGTACGAAAGAACCGCCGCCACGGGACCCACAGAGCAAATGCCCGTAAGGCCGAAGCTGTCCTCATTTTCCCTGCCCTTGCGGACCGAAGCCACGCCGACGCCCACCGCGATAATGAAGGGAACCGTCATGGGGCCCGTGGTCGCGCCGCCCGCGTCGAAACCCACCGATAGAAAATCGGCCGGGGTCAGGAAGGCCAAAGTCAAAAGCCCCGCGTAGAGGATGAAAAGAAGCGCCTTGTAGGATTTCCCGAGCACGGTCCGTAAAAGGCCGATCACCATGAAAGCGCCCACGCCCACGGCGATGGCAAGGATTAACGCGCTCTTGACAACGGCTTTGTTGAAGCTCACCAGCTGGTCGGCCAGGACAATCACGTCGGGCTCGGCTACGGTGACGAGGACCCCCGTCAAAAAGGACAGGGCCAAAAGGAATTTCAGGTTGCGCTTTCTCGTGAGGATCGTCCCGATCAATTCCCCCATGGGGCGGATACAGAGGTCGGCCCCCAAAAGGAAAAGGGACAGGCCCAGGATCAAAAGGGCGCCGCCGACTAAAAATTGCAGCAGCAGAGCGTTTCCCAGAGGCGTGATCGTCACGCCCAGGACGAGGACGATGCCCATGATCGGAATGACCGAATATATGGTTTCTTTGATTTTTTCCGTCAGATTCATTTATTTTTCTCCATTCAACTCCATTATATCACATGGCGCGGAATTCGCAAACAAAAAATAAAAGATACCCCCTATTTTGAGGGTCGGAGCATCTGCAGAGATAAAACAATCGCAACAAATCAGAATGCAAAAAATTGGCAGGAGAATTTTCAATATATTGTTTACAAAATCTCGAAAAATTAGTATAATGACTGTAAACAGTATAACCATATGGAGATATTCCGAGAATGAAACTATATCTTGATAATTGTTGCTTTAACAGACCGTATGATGACCAAAGCCAATCAAAATCGTCTCGCCAATCGAATTTGTGGAAGGAAGGGAGGATTACTATGAAAGCTGAAATGACTGATACTGTGCTAAAGATAGAAGCTATGAAATGCTTGATCGATAAGTTCGGAATGGTTGATGCTGAAAGATTTATCTATCTTCTGCTCAAAGAGCCCTTTGACTATACCATTTGGCATAGAAGTCTGTTTGAGGGTATGAGTGTGCGTGAATTGAGCGAAGCGGCACAGAAGTTTTGTGATGAAAATAAAAAATGAAAAAAGAGAGCTGCGGCTCTCTTTTTTACATGCTGGGCTCTTTTTTTATTTTTGTAACTATTTAAACATTGTACGAAATTTAGGCATTTTCCTAAAAAGAACGGCTAAGTTCATAGAAGGTGAAGCAAAATAGATAAAAATAAAGCAAAATTTCAGAAAAGATGAAAATTTTTTGAAAGTTTTCCCGATTTGTGTTATAGTGGAAGAGAAAGAAAACATCGAACAAGGATTCACGGAAAGGAGAAGGCATGTATCGGATCGGAAACGGCTATGATGTGCACCAATTGGGAGAAGGGCGAAAATTGACGCTCTGCGGGATCCATGTCCCCTGGGAAAAAGGAGAAATCGCCCACTCCGACGGCGACGTGGCCATCCACGCCATTGTGGACGCTTTCATGGGGGCGCTGGCCCTCGGGGATATCGGCGCCCATTTTCCGGATACCGACGCCGCCTGGGCCGGCATTGACAGCCGGATTCTCCTCAAAAAGACCATGGATCTCGTGGCGGGGAAAGGCTACGACATCGTCAACCTCGATTGCACGATCGTACTGCAAAGGCCAAAAATCAGGCCTCACATCGAAGCCATGCGGGAGGCGCTGGCCGCCTGCCTCAATATACCCGTAGATCGCGTCAGTGTAAAGGCCACCACCGAAGAAAAAATGGGCTTTACGGGGGACGGGTCGGGCGTCAAGGCTTACGCGGTCGTATTGCTTCAAAAGAAGGCGTGAAAAGGGGCATTCATGGCATATTTTCTCGTAAATAATCTTTATATGGGCTTTTCGGGGGAGACGCTCTTCCAAAATGTCGGATTTTCCATAAACGAAAACGATAAAATCGGTCTTATCGGGATAAACGGCGCGGGGAAGACGACGCTGCTGCAAATTCTCCTCGGGGAAAGGGAGGACGAAATTGACCCCGCGACGGTCAAAAGAGGGACCATCGCGCAAAGCAAGGATCTGCGGCTCGGGTACCTGTCCCAGAATCCGGAACTCGATCCCCGGCAGACGATTTTCGGCTACCTGATGGAGGCCTTCGCGGCGGTTCGGGAAGATTTCAAGACCATACAGGAACTGAACGTCATGCTGGCCGAAGGAATCGGGGATTTCGATGAAACCATGGAAAAATTGGGCGAAATCAGTTCCCGCTATGAGGCCAACCAGGGCTATAACGTCGAATACAAGGTCCGGCAGGTGTTGAACGGCCTGGGGATCGAAGAAGCGCTCTGGCAGAGCGAAATCGGCGCGCTCTCGGGCGGGGAGAAGTCGCGAACGGCGCTTGCCCGCGTCCTTTTGGACGAGCCCGACCTGCTGATCCTCGACGAGCCCACGAACCATCTGGATCTCGTCGCCATCGAATGGCTGGAGCGCTTCCTTCGGGACTACGGAAAGGCGCTGCTGCTCGTTTCCCATGACGTCTATTTTTTGGACAATGTCTGCAACAAGATCCTTGAGCTGGAACAAAAGACGATCCGCGAATACCGCGGCAATTATACGGATTTTGTGATCCAGAAGGAGGCCTGGATCTCGGGGGCCGTCAAGGCCTGGGACAAGGAGCAGGAAAAAATCCGGAAAATGGAAGAATTTATCCGCCGTTATAAAGCCGGGGTCAAGTCCCGCCAGGCCCGGGGCCGCGAAAAACTCCTGAACCGCATGGAAAAAATGGAAAATCCCGTATTCACTCCCCGCAAGCTCAAACTGCGCTTCGAGATCGACCGGCCCAGCGCGGACCTCGTGCTGAGGATACGGAATCTCTCCAAATCTTTTGACGGAAAGACGCTGTTTCAGCACATCAATCTGGACCTCTGGCGCGGCGACAGGGTCGGCATTATCGGGAAAAACGGCGTCGGGAAATCGACGCTTCTGAAAATCATCAACGGCGTGAAAAAAGCCTCCTCCGGGGATTTTGTGATCGGGGAAAAAGTCACGATCGGCTACTATGACCAGACGCAGCAAAACTTAGACGAGCGGGCGACCATACTGGATGAGCTGCGCTACGGCTTTGATCTGAGCGACGAGGCGGCAAGAACCATAGCGGGCGGATTTTTATTCAGCGGAGACGCCGTGGAAAAAGTTATCGGGACCCTGAGCGGCGGGGAAAAGGCCCGGGTCGCCCTCATGAAGATCATGCTGAGAAAGCCCAATTTCCTGATCTTTGACGAACCCACAAACCATCTGGATCTCTATTCCCGGGAGATCCTCATCGAAGCCCTCGAAGACTATGAAGGGACGCTGCTCCTCGTCTCCCATGACCGGAATTTTCTCGATTCCGTCGTCAGGGAAATTTACGAGATCCACAGCGAGGGAGCGACGCTCTTTCACGGAGATTACGACGCTTACCGGAAACGGCGCGCGGAAAAAGCCGACGATGAGGAGAAGGAAAAACGGATCACCTCCTATGAGGACCGGAAGAAACTGAACAGTTACCGTTCCGCCCTCGAGCGGAAAATCCAAAAAGCGGAGGAGAAAATCAACCGCGCCGAGGCCAAAAAAGCCCAAAAAGAAAACCTGTACCGGCAGGCGGGGATCGCCAATGACCTGGACGGGCTTCTCGCCCTGCAAGAAGAAATCGCCGTCCTCGACAATGAAATACTAAGTTATTTGGAAGAGATTGAGGAAAGCGAGACGGAACTGGGAAAAATAAAAAAATAATTGTTTTCAAAACGCGGTTTTTATGATATAATTGGTTTAATATCATGATGTCAACAACAGCGGGATAAATCTTTGGAGGATGTTATGTCAACAACGACCGGAAATGGCGGTAATAGACAAAAGATTTGTTTGATTTTGCTGGCGCTGGCTTCTTTACTCTTTCAGTCACGAATTTATTCGGCCGGCAGTCTCGAGAAAAAAATCAAAAAACTGGAGTTGGAAGTCATCGAATTCGAGCGGAAGACGGCCGGCGTCCGGGCAAAGCAGAAAAAGCCCGCCAAAGAAGGCGTAGCGGACAAAAAGACCAAGGCCCCCAAGGAAATGCACATGGCCATTCCCGAGTATGATCCCGCCACGCGCAATATCGCGGTAAAGAATAAAGAAGAAGCCGAAAAGGATACGGCCGGCGCAATCGCCGCCGAAAAAGCCTCTGAGGCGGAAACGCCCGCGAAGATTCTCCTTTCGGACGCCGCCGGCAAAGTTGAGGAAGCCGAACAGGTCCAACTGGATCGGGACGGCAAGCTCGTCGCTTACGGATCCGGCGAGATCCCCGCCGATATCGGGGAACATCAGAGCATCAAGAACATCGACGAAAAAGAAACGACCGCCCGCACGGAAAATCTGACGCAGCAGGCCGTCGCCAAAGAAAAGGAAATCCGCGTCAAGGTGGAGATCCTTGACTTTGTGAATAAAGTGGAGCAATCGATTTAGTTTACTTACCTGGTAGAGTTATAGAGCAGAGAGCCCGTAAAGGAGCGTTGCGAGAAGCAAGGCTCCTTTTTCTGAACGCTATTTTCCGGATTTTTGGAGCGCCCTGCTCAGCAAAACCCGGCTTCCCGGAGCAGGCGGTTTTTCAGGCTGTCGTCGGCAAAGGAAACCGCGACGGCATTTTTGAAGAGCGCGTCGGCAAGGTCCGGAAAGGTTCCGCCGCAAAGTTTTAGGGCAATGGCCGTCTCCCGGGCCGATGTCGTTCCGCTGACGGTCCGGTTGTCGGTATTGACCGTAACAAGGAGCCCCCGTCTCAGGAATTCTCCCATGGGGTAGTCGTCGAAACTTGCCACGGCCTTCGTTTGGAGGTTGCTCGTGGGGCACATCTCGATCCCCGCGCGCATTTCTTTCGCTTTTTCCATCAGGGCCGGCGCCTTCCGCAGCGCGATGCCGTGCCCCAGGCGCTTTGCCCCCAAGTCCAAGGCAAGGGCGACATTTTCCACGCTCCCCTGCTCTCCGGAATGGATCGTAAAGGGAAAGCCCATGGCCTTTGCCCGGAGAAAAAGTTCCGCATGCATGGCTGTGGGGTAGCGGTTTTCATCACCGGCGAGATCGAGGGCGACGACGCCTTTTCCGAGGAAATCGCGGGCGGCTTGAAGCATGGCGGCGTTTTTTTCGAAAGAATGATGGCGCATGGCGCAAACAATGAGGTTGGCGGGAAGCCCGAAGGCCCTTTCGCCCTCTCTGACGCCGGACAACACGGCGTCGATGACTTCGGCGCAATCGAGCCCCGCATCGGTTGAAAGCGCGGGCGCGAAGCGGATTTCGAGATAACGCAGGTCATCCCTGGAGGCGTCGGCGATGAGCCGGTAAGCCGCGAGTTTTAGATTTTCCGCGGTTTGCAGCCCCTTCAGGGGCAGCGCGAATTTTTCGAGGTATTCCGTGAGGTCCCGGCATCGGGGCGAGACCTGCAACAAAGCCAAAAGCCCGGCGTCATCGGCCGGCAATTCTTCGGGCGGCAGGAGTTCTCTCACGGTTTCGGGAGAAAGGGACCCGTCCAGATGACAATGCAGATCAATAAAGGATTTATTTTCCATAGGTCTGATACACCCAGTTCCTCGTTTCTTCGTCGGCCTCATGGATAACCGCGATGTCATTGATTTCCACAGGCGTATGGCGGTTCATGGCGCCTTCGAGAATGTCGTAGATCGTGAGAAAGGCGATTTTCTTTTGCAGGAAAAGGGCGACAGCCGCCTCGTTGGCGGCGTTCAAAACCGCCGGCATGGTTTTGCCGCATTTTCCTGCGGCGTAGGCCAGATCCAGCCCCCGAAAGGTCTCGCGGTCGGGTTCCTCAAAGGTCAGGGCCCCGGTTTTGATCAAATCCAGGGGTTCAAAAATCGGGTTTTCCAGACGATCGGGCCAGGTCAGCGCGTACTGGATCGGGAGCTTCATATCGTGGTTGCCCAACTGGGCGATCACGCAGGCGTCCCGGAATTCCACCATCGAATGGACGATGCTCTGGGGATGGACGAGGACGCGGATATTTTCGTAGGGGACGTGAAAGAGCCAGTGAGCTTCGATGACCTCCAGGCCTTTGTTGACGAGGGTTGAGGAATCCACCGTGATCTTTTTTCCCATGACCCAGGTCGGGTGGGTCAGAGCCTTCTCGATCGTGACGTCTTGAAGCTCCGCCCGGGTTTTTCCGCGGAAGGTCCCGCCGCTGGCCGTCAGGAGAATCCGTTTCACCTCGGCGGCTTTTCCGCCCGCGAGGCTCTGAAAGACGGCCGAGTGTTCACTGTCCACGGGGATGATTTCCGCGCCCGGACAGGAGGCCATGAGGGCGTCGATGTATTCTCCCGCCGCCACCATGGTTTCCTTGTTGGCAAGGGCGATCCGTTTTCCCCTGCGGATGCCGGCAATCGTGGCGTCTATGCCGACTGCGCCCGACACGGCCGTCAGCAGAATATCATAGTCCGCTTCCGCGGCAAGGCGGGCCAGCGCGTCGGGACCGCAAAAAAAACGAACCCGGGGAAAGGCTTCCCGCAGTTTCGCGCAGTCTTCGGGAGCGGGAACGGCGGCGTAAGGCGGCTCAAATTCCGCCAATTGCCGCGCAAGCAGATCGATGTTGCGCATGGCGCTCAGGCCCGCCGCGCAAAAATGTTCTTTTTGGTTCCGGATGACCTCAAGGGCGCTTGTTCCGATACTGCCGGTGGCGCCGAGGATCAATACTTTTTTCAAGAAACAACCTCCGCTAAATTCATTTTCCCCCCAATCCTCAGGCAAAGAGCCGCAAAAACAGCGATATGACTGGCAGGACAAAGATCAGGCTGTCAAAGCGGTCCAGAAATCCGCCGTGTCCCAAGAGGAGCGCGCCGGAATCCTTCGCGTGAAAGCCCCGTTTGATGATGGATTCAACAAGGTCGCCGATCTCGCAGGCCAAGGCGGCAACGAGGGCGTAGCCGATCACAAAGCCGTAGCGCAGTTGCCCGGCCCCGTCCGTAAGCCCCATGTCGGCCCCGGGAAAGAGACCCGTTTCCGCGAGAATCAAGACGCACAGGACCGTAAAGAGGACGCCGCCGATGGCGCCTTCCTTGGATTTTTTCGGGCTGATTTCCGTCAGTCCCTCTTTGAAAAATTTCCGCCCCAGCGTAGCGCCCGTGAAAAAGGCGAAAGAATCGCAGACCCAGACGGCGATCTGGGTGAGGACAAGCCAGGAATTGCCCCGGGGCAGGGCGGCGATATTGAACACAAAGGAAAAAAGATAGATGTACAGGATGCCCGTCAGCGTCACGCCGAAGTCCTGGTTGACATTGACCAGATCCCCGCGCAGCAGCGTCAACAGCGAAATCAGTACGAAGGCCGCCACAAAGGCGTCGCCGCTGTAGCGCGGGCCGCCGAAATATTTAAACGAAAGCAGAAGCAGGGACAGGACGATCCCCGGGTATTTGTAAGGGTTGCGGCCGTCGCCTTGGGCCATCGTGTAATACTCGTAGAGGCCCATGGCCGAAACGACAAAAACGAGGAAATAATGCCAGATCCCGCCACTGGCGTACAGCAGGATCAAAAGCGGGATGCCCGCCACGGCCACCAGTATTCTACTCAACATGTCTATATCCCTCCGAAACGTCTTTCTCTCGTGTTGTAGTCAGCGATGGCCGCGTCGAGGTCTTTTTCCCCGAAATCGGGCCAAAGGGTTTCACAAATGTGGATTTCCGCATAGGCGATCTGCCAGAGCAGAAAATTGGAGATCCGGTATTCCCCGCTGGTCCGGATCAGGAGCTCCGGGTCAGGTAGCCTGTTGTAGAGCGCTCCGGCAAAGTCCTCTTCCGTAATTTCTTTTTTGCCCGAGGCGAGAAGCCGGTTGGCGGCGTCAAGGATTTCCGCCCGCCCGCCGTAGTTGAAGGCCACGTTCAAGACAAGCCCTGAATTTTCCGCCGTCACTTGTTCCAGACGGGCGATGGCCGCCTTCAGGTCTTCGCTGACGCCTTCCTTGCGGCCGGAAACCATGAAGCGGACGTTTTTCTCCATGAGGTTTTTCTCTTCCTGCTTCAGATAGCGCTTGAAGAGTCGCATCAGCGTCCCCACTTCCTCTTTGCTCCGTTTCCAGTTTTCCGTGGAAAAGGCGTAGACCGTGAGGATTTTGATTCCCAGTTTTCCCGCGTGCTCCACTGTCCGCCTCAGGGAATGGACGCCCTCCTTGTGGCCCAGTGTCCTCGGGAGGCCTCTTTTTTTTGCCCATCTGCCGTTGCCGTCCATAATGATGGCCACATGCCTTGGAATGTCCATGCTTCTCTCTCCCTTTTCCGCCCCTCGGGGCTCTTTTGTACCATTATACCATTTCAAGCGAAAAAAGTCCATACGGGTTTGAAAGTCAGGGAAAAGTCAGTGTCGCACGTCTTGCCAGCGCCCGGATTTTGTGCTATAATGAATTGGAGCCGCCGGTCGGCTTTACAAAATCCATGAAAAAACGAAAGGTCGTGAGCGATGAATACAAAACTGAAGGATCTGGTCAAGGGACTTTACGCGGGATTTCTGATCGGCATGGGGGGCATTGTGTACCTTTCCTGCGACAACCGCTACATGGGCGCTTTTTTATTTTCCATCGGCCTGTTGATGATCTGCGTCTACGGGCTGAACCTCTATACGGGAAAAGTCGGCTATTTCGACTTTGCGGCCCGCCGGGAGAGCGCGGGCTTTATCGGCCGGGTCTGGGTCGGAAATCTGCTGGGAACGGGACTTGCGGCCATCTTGCTCAGATTTGCCGGCAAAAAGACCCTTGTGGAAAGCGCCCGGGCCATAGCTGCCGGAAAATTGCGGGCGGGAACCCTTTCGATCCTCGCTTCGGCCTTTTTCTGCGGAATTCTCATGCATTTGGCGGTCAATACGTTCAAAAAATACCGGGACAGTCACATCATCGCGGGGATGGCGGCCGTCTTTATGGGCGTCATGGTCTTTATCCTCAGCGGTTTTGATCACAGCGTGGCCAATATGTTTTATATTTCCTGCGGCGGCGCCTGGGGCCTGCGGGCGCTTTACGCCATCGTTGCGGCCTCCGCGGGAAACGCGGCGGGGGCGCTCTTCATCCGCTGCGCGCTGACGGACAAATAAAAATGGCGCTTCCTGCAAGACTCGAACTTGCGACACTGCGGTTAACAGCCGCATGCTCTACCGACTGAGCTAAGGAAGCGCACAAAAATGACATTTTTTTCTCAACAGGTACATTTTATGCGAAACAAGCCCCTTTGTCAAGCTTTTTTTATAATTTCCCTTCTTTCATATATTGGGCAAGTTTTCCGTTGATCGCGAAAAATTCATCCGCCGCCCGTTTGCCGCTTATTTTTTGCCGCGCTTATCGTTCTTCTCAATGGCTTCCCACAAGCCGTTGAGATAGGTGAGGCCCAGGGCCCTGTCGTAAAGCCCGTAGCCGGGGCGTCCCGCTTCTCCCCAGATCATGCGCCCGTGGTCGGGGCGGATATAGCCGTCAAAGCCCGTATCATAAAAGGCTTTCATGATCTCGTACATGTCGAGACTGCCTTCGGCTGAAAGATGGGAGGCTTCCCGGAATTTTTTCGGGCCGAGGAATTTGACGTTCCGGACATGGCCGCAGGCGATGCGCTTCTTTTCGCCGAAATGCCGGATAATGGACGGCAGGTCGTTTTCGGGGTTGGAGCCCAGAGAGCCCGTGCACAGACAGAGGGCGTTGGCCGGACTGTCCACAAGAGAAATGATCTTGTCGAAATGCTCGGCCTTGTGGGCGATCCGCGGCAGACCGAAAATGGGCCAGGCGGGGTCGTCGGGGTGGACGGCCATGCGGACGCCCAGTTTTTCACAGGTGGGGATGATCCCCTCGAGGAAATATTTGTAGTTTTCGAGGAGTTTTTCGGGGGAGATGTCCTTGTAGACGGAAAGGACCCGCTCCAATTCCTTGAGCCGCTCGGGTTCCCAGCCCGGCAGCGAGAAGCCTTTGGAATTCTTCATGGTGTTTTCCACAAGATCAAGGGGCGTCATCCCTTGAAGCTCCGCGTCATCGTAATAAAGGACGTTGGAGCCGTCCTCAATGACCCGGGCGAGGTCCGTCCGGAGCCAGTCGAATACCGGCATAAAATTGTACACGATGACCTTGACGCCGTAGGCGGCAAGATTTTCTATGGTCTCCACATAGTTGGCGATCCACTTGTCTCTTGCGGGGACGCCCATCTTGATGTCCTCGTGGACATTGACGGACTCGATGACCTCGACTTCGAGGCCCGCGTCATGGACCTGCTGCACATAAGGGGCGATGACTTCTTTGGGCCATACGACCCCGGCGGCGTACTGATCGAGGAAACCCATGAGTCCCGAACAACCCGGGATCTGCCTGATTTGCTGCAAGGAAACGGGGTCGCTTTTTTCCCCGTACCAACGGAATGTCATTTTCATATTGTTATCCTCCTGTCAAAAATCCAAAATAATTTTCATTGTATTTTCCGGATCGTTTTTCAGTTGATCGAGGGCCCCCTCGATATCCGTAAACTTGAAATGATGCGTGATGATCCGCGTCGGATCCAGTTTTCCCTCCTCAAACCACTGAATGACCTGGGGAAATTTGTTGTTGTTGAGGCGGGTGCCGCGGATATCCAGCTCCCGGCTCGTGATCGTAAATTCCGTGATCTGGGCCTGGCTGTCGTGGAAACCCATGGTGACCACGGTACCCGCGGGCCGGACCGACAGCGCCGCTTCCTTGAGCGATACGCCCACGCAGGCGGCGTCTATGGCCACATCGCAGCCGAGGCCGTCCGTGAGGCTCTTGACAAAGGCGACGGTGTCCTCGTTTTTTGAATTCAGCACATGGGCCGCGCCGAATTCATTCGCTCTCGTCAGCCTGTCGTCGATGATGTCGGTCATGATACATTTTGCCCCCAGAATATGACAGACTTGCAGGATCGTCAGCGCGATCTGGCCGCTGCCGCAAATGAGGACCGTATCTCCTGCGGCTACCCCGCCCCGGGAGACGACCTGGGCCGCCACCGTATAGGGCTCGATACAGGAAGCCAGCTGCCAGGGCATGTCGGCCGCGACCGGAAAGACGTTTTTTTCGGGGACCGTCACATATTCCCTAAAGCCGCCGTCGGCGTGGACGCCCAGGACTTTGAGATTCGCGCAGACATTGCCGCGGCCGATCAGGCAGACCTTGCACACGCCGCAGTTGCAGACGGGGTTGACCGACACGTGATCGCCGGCCTTGACGCGTGTTACGGCGGCGCCGGTTTCCACGACCTCGCCGGCAAATTCATGGCCGATGACCCGGGGGTAAGTGGCGACAGGAGACGTCCCCCGGTAAATGCTGACGTCGGAGCCGCAAATCCCGGCGGCTTTGACCTTGATCAGGACCTCGTCGGCTTTTTCGATCCGGGGCATGGGATCTTCTTCGATTTTGATCATATTGGGGCTCAATACCCGTATGGCTTTCATCATTTCCTCCTTGATTTATGGAAAAAAAGCGTCATCTCCGGAAAAAAACACGTACTTACGCAAAACCTGTATTCACGTAATATATCAGTTAATACAAAGATACCACATTTTTCCCCAATAAGCAAGAGGCCCTTCGGCAATAATTTCAAGAATTCTCCGCTTTCGGGAGAAAAGCCTTCAAAAAAGCAAAAATTCAACTATTTTCGAAAAAACTATTGACAGATAATGAATCGTAAGGTACAATTTAAATATGAAATCGTTTTATTTGGAACAGTCATATGACCCCGAAAAGGGAATTTCATTTGGCGGTTCAAGGAAAAACTGATATTTTAGTTCAGGAGGTAAGACATGAAAAGAATCGGTGTTGTTTTTATGGCGCTTATCGTGGCGATGTTGGCCACGGCAAGCATGGTTTTCGCCTCAGGCAAACCCATTGACCTTGTGATCGGGCATATTGTGGCCGAAGATCATACGTGGCACAAGGCTTCCCTCAAGTTCAAAGAAGTCGTGGAAGCCAAATCGGGCGGCAAAATCAAAGTGACGATCTATCCGAACAATCAGCTGGGTTCGGAACTGGACGTCATTCAGTCCATCCTGACCGGCGGCGGCGCGGATATCGTCTTTACCGGCGAGTCCATGCAAACATTCGCTGAAGAATTGGGGATCATCGGAATGCCCTACGCGATCACGAGCGACGCCCATATGGAAAAAGTGCTGAACGGCCCCGTGGGCAAAGAATTTGAAGATCTGATGCTGAGTTCGGGCTTGCGCGTAATCGGCGCCTTCGTCAGAGGGCCCCGGAACATCACGTCGAAGAAACCCATCAAGACCCCCGATGATCTGAAGGGCTTCATTATCCGGACGCCCGCGTCTCCCATGACCGTGGCGGCCTTTGAGGCAATGGGCGCCAAACCCACCCCCATGGCCTTCGGAGAAGTATTCACCTCCCTGCAGCAGGGCGTTATCGACGGACAGGAAAATCCCTTGGCCATGATCAAGACCGGCGCCTTCTATGAAGTGCAGAAATACGTGGATGTTACGGAACATCTGCGGGCCTGGGTCTACATCGCCATCGGAGAGGACAAATTCCAGTCGCTGCCCAAGGACCTGCAGGCGATCGTTCTCGAAGCCGGAAAAGAAATGCAGACCTACGAGCATGAATTGTTCCTGGCCGAAGAAGCCCAGCTCAAAGCCGAATTGGAAGGCAAGGGCATGGAATTCGTAACCGTCGATCAGAAACCCTTCCGCGACAAAGCCGTCGAAGGCGTGCTGAAAGTCCTGACACCGAAACAGAAAGCGCTCTATGAGAAAATCGTAGCCGCCGAATAACAAAAAAATACGCGTGTGTGGGGAAAGCCAGCATCCGACGGATGGATGTTGGCTTTCGCCCTATTCGCTCCCTGACAAACGAAAGGAGGCAAGCGTGGCAGAAAACCTGAACACAGAATGGGAAAAAAATTACGAAGAAAAAGTCGAAGAACTTTCGGGCGACGATACGGGAAAGGGTCCGGGCAAAAGCGGCCTCGAGCGCTTCATCGCGGCCAAGAACGCCCTGATGTCCACCATCGCCGTCTTTTTCCTGGCGGGCTTTATCGTGAGCGTCATGATCCAGGTCACGAGCCGGACATTTTTGCCGAAATCTCCGGCCTGGACCGAAGAGATCGCCCGCTATTTCTTTATCTATATGGTCGCTTTCGGGGCCAGCGTCGCCGTCCACACAAAGGAATTCGTGGGCGTCGACATGCTGACGGTCTATTTTCCGAAGATCGTCAACAAGATTTTGGAGGTCCTGATCTATGTGGGCCTCTTCAGCCTGAGCGCCTTTTTATTGAAAAATTCCGTCCTCAAATTCGCGCTGATCAACTTCCGGATGGTATCCACGGCCATGCAAATCAACATGAAATATGTCTATGTTTCCATGATCGTTTTGTTTGCGCTTTTGGCGATCAGTTATCTGTTTGAGATCGCCCTGGTATTCGTGCGGAAGGAGGAGGAGAAAAAATGGTAGCCTTGTTGTTTATCAGCTTTTTGGTTTGTCTGGCTCTCGGGGTGCCGGTGGCCTTCAGTCTCGGCGTCTCGTCCTTGCTTTATTTCATTGGGGCCGGCATGCCGCTTCAAATGTATTCCCAGCGCTTTTTCGCGGGGCTCGATTCCTTCACGCTCCTTTGTATTCCGGGTTTCGTTCTCGCGGGCAATCTGATGAATTTCGGCGGGATCACCGAGCGGCTCATCGCGTTCTGTAACAAGCTCGTGGGCCATTTTACGGGCGGACTTGCCATAGCCAACGTCGTGGCGTCCATGATCTTCGCGGGGATTTCCGGAACGGCGCTGGCCGATACGGTCAGCGTGGGCGGGGTCCTGATCCCGGCCATGAAAAAAGAGGGCTATGACACGGACTTCACCTGCGCCGTGACCTGCTCGTCCTCCTGTATCGGACCCATTATTCCGCCGTCGCTGCCGATGATTATCGCGGCCACCATGACGAGCCTTTCGGTCTCGAAACTGTTTGCGGCCGGCATCATTCCCGGCATTTTGATGGGTCTCGGCATGATCGTCGTGTCCGTTGTCGTCTCCAAGAAGCGGAATTATCCCAAGGCCGAGCGCCGGGCGACGCTGATGGAGATCCTGAAGACCGGAAAAGACTCCTTCTGGGCCATCCTGATGACGCTGATCATCCTGTCGAGTATCCTTTTCGGCGTCGTTACGCCGACGGAGGCTTCGGTCCTGGCCGTGGTTTACGGCATGCTCGTCGGGGCCTTTGTCTACAAGGAACTGAATCCCAGGCGGCTTTTGCAGTGCCTCCGGCAGACGGCCGTGTCCTCGGCCGCCATCATGGGCCTTGTGGGCTTCGCTTCCGTATTTGCCTATATCCTCACGAAGGAGCACATCCCCCAGATGATCGCCGACGGCATGCTCGCCCTGACCCGGAACAAATTCATCCTGCTCCTTTTGATCAACATTTTCCTCGTTTTCGTAGGGATGTTTATGGAAACCATCGCGGCGATCCTGATCCTCTTCCCGGTGCTCTTGAACATCACGACCCAGGTGGGCGTGGATGCCACGCAATTCGGCGTTATGGTCGTCCTGAACCTTGTGATCGGGCTCTGTACGCCCCCCGTCGGCGTTTGTCTCTTCGCCGCGGCCAATATCGGGGAAATCAAGCTCGCTCCGGTCATCAAGGAGCTTGTGCCCTTCCTGATCAGCAATTTCGCGGTGCTGCTTCTCGTCACCTATGTGCCCGCCATCACCATCGGCTTTGCCAATCTGATTCTCTAGGGCAGCGGGACGCCGTATATGGAAAAACAGAGCTTGAAACTGCTGCCGAGGGAAGAACGGGAAACCAACCGGGATTATGCCTATCGTGTCTTGAAACGGAACATCCTGGTGATGACGCTGAAGCCCGGGGAAGTGCTCAACGAAAACGAAATCGCGGAACTTTTAGGCGTCAGCCGGACTCCGGTCCACGAGGCCGTGACGCGGCTCAAAGCGGAATATCTCGTCGACGTCTTTCCCCAGAGCGGCACGCGGGTTTCCCTGATCAGCATCCGGAACGTCAAGGACGGCGTATTTTTCCGGAACATTGTGGAACAGGCCATTTACCGCGAATTGACAGACAGGCTGACCGACGGGTACGCGAAAAAAATCGAGGAAAACCTCGACCGGACGGCCACCCTGATCCAAAAGATGCAGGATGAGCTGCAGACCGAGCAAAGCGGCGCGATAAACGGCTTTGAAAACTATATTGACGCCTTTATCGGCATCGACGACGAGTTTCACCGCCTGGCCTATATGGCCGCCAACCGGGGTCTGCTGTGGAATTCGGTCAAGAGCGTCTGCTCGCATTTTGACCGGATCCGCTACGCGGAATTCGCGCTGAGGAAATCGACGATCAAACACGTGCATGACGATCACTTGATGATCTATGAGTATATTCTCGTGGGCGGTCTGCCCGATTTCGACTTTGAAAAATTTTACTCGGCCCATCTGACTTATTACAAGAATTATTTTTTCGCGATTTATAAAGAAAATCCCCAATTTTTTATGGAAGAAGGAGTTTAGCATGAAACTGAACCGTTTGGCCCTTAATGACAAAAAACAGTGGATTGACGCGGGTTTTGCCCTGCCGTCGTTCGATCTTGACGCCGTGTATGAAAAGACCCTGTCGCGGCCGACTTGGGTCCATCTGGGCGCGGGGAATATTTTCCGGGCTTTTCCGGCCAACGTACAGCAGAATATCCTGAACGCGGGCCTTGCCGACACGGGAATCATCGCGGCGGAGGGCTTCGATTACGAGATCGTCGAAAAACTTTACCGGCCCCACGACAACCTCGGGGTCCTTGTGACGCTGAAGGCCGACGGGTCCATCGAAAAGACCGTTGTGGCCAGTATCGCCGGGGCTCTTGTTCTCGATCCCGGTCACCCCGACTGGAAGATTCTGAAAGAAGTCTTCACGGCGCCGACGCTGCAAATGGTGAGCTTTACCATTACGGAAAAGGGGTACAACCTCACGGACGCCAAAGGGGCGTATATGTCGGCGGTGGCGGCGGACTTTGAGGCGGGACCCGAAGCGCCGGGGAGCTATATCGGCAAAGTGGCGGCGCTCCTCTATCAGCGCTACCTCGCGGGGAAGTTCCCCGTGGCCATGGTCTCCATGGACAACTGCTCCCACAACGGCGACCGGCTCTTTGCGGCCATCGAAGCCTTCGCGCGGCATTGGACGGAAAAGGGAAGCGCGGAACCCGGTTTTCTGACCTGGATCAATTCGCCGGATCAGGTTTCCTTTCCCTGGTCCATGATCGACAAAATCACGCCGAGACCCGACGACAGCGTCGCGAAAATGCTGACGGAATCAGGCTTTGACGATATCGATACGCAAATCACCTCAAAAAACACGTATATTTCCACATTCGTAAACGCCGAGGAAGCGCAATATCTTGTGATTGAAAACCTCTTTCCCAACGGGCGGCCCCCCCTGGACAAAGGCGGCGTGATCTTCACGGATCGGGAAACCGTGGACAAGGTGGAGAAAATGAAGGTCTGCACCTGTCTGAATCCGCTCCATACGGCGCTGGCCATTTACGGCTGCCTCTTGGGCTATACGCTGATCTGGAAGGAAATGCGGGATGAGGATCTGAAAAAATTGGTGGAAGTCATCGGCTACCGGGAAGGTCTGCCGGTTGTGGTCGATCCGGGCATCATTTCCCCCAGAGCCTTTATCGACGAAGTCCTGCAAAAAAGGGTCGTGAATCCCTTTATGCCCGATTCCCCGCAACGGATCGCCACGGACACGTCGCAAAAGCTGGGGATCCGCTTTGGAGAGACCATCAAATCTTATCTCAAGAGCGACAGCCTCAAAATCACGGATCTCAAGTTGATCCCCCTGGTGCTGGCGGGCTGGTTGCGCTATCTTTTGGCTCTGGATGACGAAGGGAAGCCCTTTGAGCTCTCTTCCGACCCGCTTCTGGAGACCGTACGGCCGCATCTGGCAAGCGTCAAACTGGGCGACAAAAGGGATTTTCACGGGGAACTGGCGCCGATTCTTTCCGACGAAAAAATCTTCGCGGTCAATCTTTACGACGCGGGTTTGGGGAAGACCGTGGAGGAATATTTTGCGGAACTGATCGCGGGCCCCGGGGCCGTACGGGCCATATTGCAAAAATATCTTTCGTAGGGGTGGATGGCAATCCACTCGCGAATGTGAGGCCATATGGACAATTATTACGATATTATCATTATCGGCGGCGGGGTCATCGGCTCCGCCGTCGCCCGGGAACTGGCCCGGTATCAGGTCAAAATCGCGGTTCTCGAAAAAAATCTCGATGTCTGCTATGAGACCAGCGGCAGGAATTCCGCCGTGGTACACGGCGGCTTCGCCTATGACGAGGGCTCTCTCAAGGCCCGGTTTTGTGTGGAAGGCAACCGGGAAATGGACGCGGCGGCAAAGGAGTTGGACTTTGCCTTTTTGCGCTGCGGCAAGGTCCTCGTGGGGAATACCGATGAGGACATGGAGCAGCTGAAAAAGACCATGATTCAAGGGGAAAAAAACGGGAGCCGGGGCCTTCGTCTCGTCGATGAGGCCGAACTTCACCGGCTGGTCCCCGCCGTGGTCGGGAAATTCGCGATGTTTTCGCCCGCAAGCGGCATCCTCGATCCTTTTGAATTCACGGTAGCCCTCGCGGAAAACGCCTGTCAAAACGGCGTCCGCTACTATTTTGACCATGAAGTGAGCGCCATCGAAAGGGAGTCCGGCGGCTACAAGATCACGACAAGACCAGAGGGCCCGGGGGAAACGCCCGCCGGCGGCAAGGGCAGCGAGGTTTTCCGCTGCCGCTGGGTCGTCAACGCCGCGGGGCTTAATTGCGGCGTGATTTCCCATATGCTGGGCATCAAAGGCTATCGGGTCATCGGCTCCAAAGGGGACTACCTGATCCTCGACAAAAAGACGGGCCCCCTGCTTCCCATGCCGGTCTATCCGGTTCCCAGCAATACCTACATGGGGATCCATGTGACCAATACGACTTCGGGCAATGTGACGGTCGGCCCCAACGCCGAGCTTGTTACGGACTTCGCGTACTACGGCGTGCCGCGGGAAAATATGGACTATCTGGCCGAAAGCGCGTCCCGGCTCTGGCCCCATATCCGGAAAGAAGATTACATCCGGAATTACTCGGGGATTTTGCCCAAATGGGTCGATGAAAACGGGAAAATTCAAGATTTCAAGATCGAAATCCGGGAAGAACTCGCGCCCCGGGCTGTGAACCTCGTGGGGATGGAATCGCCGGGCCTGACCTCGGCCATTCCAATCGGGCGCTATGTGGCCGGAATGATCCGGGAAAGAGAATCTTTCCCCGAAAACAAAGCCTTCAACCCCGTGCGAAAGGGCATTCCGCATTTTCAGAGGGCCGATGAGCGGGAAAGGCAGGCCTTGATTGCCGCCGATCCCGATTTCGGGGAACTGATCTGCCGCTGTGAGCAGGTCACCAAGGCCGAGATCCTGCGGGCTATCCGGAATCCCCTGGGCGTTTCGACCCTGTCGGGGATCAAGGTCCGGACCCGGGCCATGATGGGCCGCTGTCAGGGCGGCTATTGCCAGATGCGGATCGCGAAGCTGTTGCAGGAGGAGCTGGGGCTCAGAAAGACGGAGATCCTCCACAACAGGACCGGTTCCCGACTCTTTTTCGGGGATATCCGGGAGGAGGCGGGCCATGAAAACACTTGACGTCGCAATCGTTGGCGGCGGCGCGGCCGGCCTCGCGGCGGCTCTCACGCTTTGGGACCGGGGCGTCCGCGATATCCTGATCATCGAGCGGGAGCACAGCCTCGGGGGCATCCTCCGGCAGTGCATCCATGAGGGCTTCGGGTTGATCCGTTTCGGGGAGAATTTGTCGGGCCCCGAATACGCCCGCCGTTTTATCGAAGAGATTGAAAAGAGAGTGATTCCTTATTGCTGCGATACGGCCGTAACCGACATCAGCCCGCAAAAGGTACTGACCCTCGTGAGCCGGCGGGAAGGCCTCGTCAAGATTCAGACGAAAGCCGTCATTTTGACCATGGGCTGCCGGGAGCGTACCCGGGGGCAGCTAGCCATTCCCGGGGAACGTCCGGCGGGCGTCTTTACCGCCGGCGTCGCCCAGGCCTATATGAATTTGTACAATACAAAACTCGGAAACGACGTCGTGATCCTGGGTTCGGGCGACGTGGGCCTCATCATGGCCAGACGCCTGACATTGGAAGGTTCCCGGGTCAAAGGCGTCTATGAAATCCTGCCCCATCCCTCGGGCCTGCCGCGGAATATTGCCCAATGTCTTGATGATTACGGGATTCCGCTCTATCTCAGCCATACGGTGACGGAAATCGTCGGCGACCGGCGGATCAATGGCGTCAAGATTTCCGCCGTCGATAAAGACCTGCAAGCGATATCCGGAACGGAACGTTTCGTGTCCTGCGATACGCTGATTCTTTCGGTGGGCCTTATCCCCGAAAACGAGCTTTCCGCAGGGGCGGGCGTTATTCTTGACGAGAAGACAAAAGGCGCCCTTGTGGACGGCGCCAACCAGACGAACGTTCCCGGAATCTTCGCCGCCGGAAACGCGCGATACGTCCATGATTTGGTCGATAACGTCTCCCTTGACGGGGAAAAGACCGCCCTGGCCGCGGCGGCTTGGCTGAAAGGGACCCTGAGCGCAAGTTTGATTCCGGCAAATCCGGATTCCGCAAGTTCCGAGACCCCGCGTTTTTTCCCGAAACCGGGCGCAAGATTGATCCGCTGTATTCTGTGTCCCAACGGCTGCGACCTGGAAGTTGTCGCGCAAGGGGAGCAAATTCTTTCCGTAACGGGAAACCGCTGCCCCAAAGGTGTGGAATACGCGGAAAGCGAGATTCGCCATCCCATGCGGACCTTTGCTTCTTCCGTTTCAGTCGAAGGCGGTGAGCTGCCGCTTGTGAGCGTGCGATTGTCGGCGCCCGTTCCCCGGGACAGGATTTTTGACGTGATGGAGGAAATCAAAAAAATCCGCCTCAAGGCCCCTGTCCGGATCGGGGACATCGCCTGCAAAAACGTTCTCGGGCTCGAAAGCGACGTAGTTGTAACGAAGACGCTCAAATAAATGTGGACATTCCGCCGATAATGCGGTATAATCCGGTTGAAGCGTATAAAGATTGCAAATGGAGCAGACCATGAAAAGTTTTTTATGGACCCTCGGGGGAACCGGTTTTATCTTTCTGATGACCAGTCTCGGTTCCGCCGTGGTATTTTTCTTCCGAAAAGAGGTCAACCGCGGAATTCAGACAATTTTCCTGGGCTTTGCCGCGGGGATTATGATCGCGGCTTCCGTGTTCGGCCTTTTGATCCCCGCCATAGAAGAATCCGCCAATTGGGGAAAATACAGCTTTATCCCGGCGGCGTTGGGTTTTCTCTTGGGCGTCGGTTTTCTTTTGATCCTGGACGGAATCATCCCCCATCTGCATCCGGCGACCAATACTCGGGAGGGGCCTTCGTCCTCCATGAAGCGAACGACGCTCCTGGTATCGGCCGTAACGATCCACAACATTCCCGAAGGGATGGCGGTCGGACTCTCATTCGCGCTGGCCGCGCAGCACAGCGGAGACGCGTCGCTGTACAGCTCCGCCATCGCCTTGGCATTGGGCGTCGGCATCCAGAATTTCCCGGAAGGGGCGGCTGTTTCGCTGCCTTTGCGCAAAGAGGGCTTTACGGCTTGGAAAGCCTTTCTGATCGGTTGCCTGTCGGGCGTGACGGAACCCCTTTTCGGAATCCTGGTGGCGTCCCTCTCCGGAGTCATCGGTCCCGTCATGCCGTGGTTGCTCTCGTTTTCCGCGGGCGCCATGCTCTACGTCGTCGTGGAAGAACTGATTCCCGAGGCGCATTTGACAGAGCACACGCATGCGGGGACCCTTTCGGTCATGCTGGGCTTCGTAGTCATGATGATATTGGATGTGGCGCTGTAAATCAAAAACCGAACCAACCCCAAGGTGGGGCGGGTCCGGTTTTTTTCGTGATCAATTCCCGGAATTCTTCCGGAATCCGCTTATTTGACGCCGCTCTTGTCCAATACGGAAACGCCGGTATCCACAACTTCTCCGCCGAGGTTCTTTCCGTTCTTCAGAATATCTACGGCCGCGCGAACCGCTTTGTCGCCCATGACATCGGGATTCTGCTTCATTGTAGCCAGCAGGTAGCCGTCGGAAACGAGACTCTTGATGGCGTCGGAAACGTCAAAACCTATTCCCAGAATATCGGATTTTCCGGCCGCTTTAAGGGCGTTCCCCGTGCCTGCCGTGGAGCCTTCATTGGCGCCGAATATGCCCACTACGCCTTGCGTAATGTAGTTCTGGGAAATTTCCTGGGCTTTCGCCGCGTCGCCGT
This sequence comes from Fusobacteriaceae bacterium, assembly GCA_031272775.1. Lineage (NCBI taxonomy): Bacteria > Fusobacteriati > Fusobacteriota > Fusobacteriia > Fusobacteriales > Fusobacteriaceae > Fusobacteriaceae bacterium. Next base: position 46,954 of record JAISTB010000016.1, read on the forward strand.
CGGAATACTGCGTCTCAAGAATGGTGAAACCGGAGCCCGCGAAGGCTTCCCGGAATCCCGCTTCCCGATCCACCGTGGACTGCGTCGCGGTGTTTACGTTGACAATCCCTAATTTTCCGGATTTCACGCCTTTTCCTTCGAGGGTCTTTCTCAGCAGTTCGCCCGCGGTTTTTCCGCCGGCTTTATTGTTCGTGGAAAATGTGGCTTCGGCGGGCACGTTGGCCGGGGAGTCCACATAGATGATCTTGATGCCGGCGGCCTGTGCTTCTTTCAGCGCGCCGGAAATGGCGTCGGGACCGTTTGCCGCAATCAGAATCGCGTCGTACTTGCTGGCGATGGCGTTATTGACCATCTCGATCTGCTGCGCGTCGTCTTTTGTGTTGGGGCTTTTGAAATCAACGGTAACGCCCAGTTCTTTGGCGGCGGCCTGTGCGCCTTCATTGAGCGTGATCCAGTGGGAGTCGATGGAGTCCATCGTGATCAGCGCGAATTTCAGCGCTTTTGCCTCTACTTTTTGACTCGTCGTAATAAGGAAGAGAGCCGCGGACATCAGAATTGCAGAAATGAATTTTTTCATACCAACCTCCTGAAATAATAGTATTTTATGTGAATCAAAAATATCCTGCGTTGCTATGCTTTTTTCTTTTTCAAAATCCCGCTGCGCAGTACAATATCCAGCAATACCGCCGTCACAACGATAATTCCGATGACAATTCGCTGGATGCCCACCTGGGCCCCGATCATGTTGAGACCGTTTTCCAGCGTCTGCCATACGGCCGCGCCCATAAAGGTCCCGAGGAGCAGGCCTTGTCCGCCCAGAGGGGACACGCCGCCGATAACGCCTGCGGCGACGCCGTACATCTCATACATATTGCCGGCCTCCATATTACCCATGCCGGCCTGGGCGCATAAGATCAGACCCACGACGTAGGAGCAGAAGGCGGATACCATGTAGGCCTTCGTGACCGTGGAAACCACATTGACCCCTGACATCTTGGCGGCGTCGATATTGGACCCGATGGCATAGATATGCCGCCCTGTCCGGGTTTTCGACAGTACGATAAAAAAGATCACAAACAAAATGAGCGCGATCCAGAACGTGTTGTAGATCCCGAAGGTCTTGCCGTAGTAGAGGGCCGCCTGGAAGGCGTCGGCCTTGTCCTTGCCCATGCCGGTCAAAAGCGCGTTGGTGTTGCGGTTTCCGTTGGCCATATAGGCGATGCCCCGGGCCACAAACATCGTACCCAGCGTCGCGATAAAGGGCGGGAGCTTGAATTTTCCCACAAGGGCGCCGTTGATGAGGCTGATGGCGAGGGCCGCCGCCAGCGTAAGCGGCAGCGCCAGAATCAGCGGATAACCCCGGGACAGCATGGTCCCCGAGATCATGGCGCTCATGGCGACGACGGAACCGATGGAAAGATCGATATTCCCCGTGATCAACAGATAGCTCTGGGCGATGCCTACGATGAGATACTTGGACATCGAACGCAAAAGATTGGCGATATTCGCGGTCGAATATACCGAAGGCTCCATGAGCCCGAAGGCCACATAGATCACCACAAGGCCCGCGAAGGCCGTTAGGGACGCGCCCATGCCGCGTACGGCCAGCAGTCCCGAAAACAGATTTTGCCGCTTGGTTTCCATGCCGATAAATCCTCCTGACTTTATGCCAAAAACTTTTCTTCAAAGCGCGTCGCCAGAGTCAGAATCTTCTCCTGCGTCGCCTCTTCCGCCGCCAATTCTCCGGTGATGCGCCCGTCGCACATGACGAGGATCCTGTCGGCGATACCCAGTATTTCCGGAAGCTCCGAGGACACAAACAACACGCCGATGCCCTGCTGCTTCAACTGATTCATCAAATTGTAGATCTCGACCTTGGCGGCGACGTCGATGCCGCGGGTCGGTTCGTCAAAGATGACGACGCGGGATTCCCGGGCGAGCCATTTTCCGACGACCACTTTCTGCTGATTGCCGCCCGAAAGATTGCCGGCGTCCACGTCCACGCCCGGCGTCTTGATCTTCAAATTCCGGACCGCTTCGGCGCAGGCGGCGCTTTCTTTGGCGCGGCGGACAAAGGTAAACAGGCCGCACAGCCAGTCGAGATTGGGGAGCGCGATATTGTAGCGGATGGAAAGCTTCGTACAGAGACCGTCTTTTTTCCGGTCTTCCGGCGCCATGACGACGCCCGCCCGGATGGCCGTTTCCGGCGAGGTAATCTTGACTTCCCTGCCTTCCACAAAGATCTCCCCCGAGGTCTTGGGATCGGCTCCGAAGATGGCCCGGGTCGTCTCGGTCCGGCCCGCCCCCATGAGTCCGGCGATACCGACGATTTCCCCTTTATAGAGTTCAAAATTGATGTCGCGGACCAGTTTCCCGGCGTTGAGGTTTCTCACCTCGAAGATTTTCTCCCCCCGCTCGCAGCGCACATGGGGGAATTTTTCCTTGATTTCCCGCCCCACCATGGCGGCGATGATCTCATCCATACTGATGTTGTTGAAATCTTCGGTCAGGATGTATTTCCCGTCCCGCATGATCGTCACCCGGTCCACGATATGCCGCAGTTCGTCGAGACGGTGGGAAATGTAAATGACGCCGCAACCCTGTTCCCGCAGCTGCTTGATGATCAGGAACAGGTCTCCGATTTCCTTGGACGTCAAGGCGCTCGTGGGTTCGTCCATAATGAGTATCCGCGCGTTGGTGGAGAGCGCTTTGGCGATTTCCACCATCTGCTGCTTGGAAACGGGCAAATCCCCGACAATATCGCCGGGGTTCAAATCGATATTCAATTCTTGAAGGACGCGCCCGGCCTCCCGTTCCATTTCCCGGTCATTCAAAAAAAGACCGCCGGCAAGCTCGCGCCCGAGAAACATGTTCTCGGCAATGCTCAAATGCCGACACATATTGAGTTCCTGATGGATGATGGCAACGCCCAGCGCCTGGGCCGTTTTCGGCGTCAAATCTCCCTGGGGCGCGCCGAATATTTCCATTTGGCCGCTGTCCCGGGTATATACGCCGGACATAATTTTAACCAGCGTCGATTTCCCCGCCCCGTTTTCTCCCAGGAGCGCCATGACCTCGCCGCTTTTCAGTTCAAATTGCACGTCGTCCAGCGCTTTCACGCCCGGAAAACTTTTGCAAATTCCGCTCATCCGTACGATGGTGTTCCCCATAAAAAGACCCCCTTTTATTACGGCTTTACGCCGTTTTGTACGAGTATGCGTCATTATGATCCCTTATCTTTCATCATACCATAATTTTCAGAACTTGTCAAGGGAGCCCCGGAAAAGTTCTCAAATAACATTGGACATTCGGGCGACGATGATGTATAATTTATTCAAGAATGAACAGGGTCTCCGCTGGCGCGGGAGACAAAATTTTCAGGGAAAAACGAGTCTATAGGAGGGCAAGATGGACTTTATCAAAGAAAAACGCAGAATTTTCGCAAAGAATCCGGCCGGGCAAGTCATCGCGGAAGTGACGTTTCCCCCTTACAAGGAAGACGCGGTCGTCATCGACCACACCTTTGTGGACGACTCTCTGCGGGGCCAGGGCGTCGGCGGGCAGCTGATGGAAGCCGTCTACGACCACCTCAAAAAAGAGGGCAAGTCGGCTGTTCTGCTGTGTTCCTACGCGGTCAAGTGGTATATGGCTCATCCGGAGCGGGGGGATATTGTCGTAGACAGGGGGTAAGCGCCGACGGCTTGATTTTTTCAAAAAAAGATTTACAAAAACGCTTTTTGGCGGTATAATATCAGCAAGATATCAATACCCCTGCTCCTCTCTCCGAGGCGGACCCCGTTCCGATGCAGGGGTTCTTGTTTGAAGGGGGAACAATGGCATTTGACAAGCCCAATCTGTCCTATGAGGACCAGCTGGCCCTGTTTGAATCCCGCGGCATGGCCGTAAACAACAGGGAGCGGGCGCTGGAGCGGCTCCGACACATCAGCTACTACAAAATCAAAGAATTCTCGATGTTTTTCATGACAGGGAACCGCTACAATCCGGGGACGTCCTTTGAGGCGGTCATCCAGAATTTTTACTTTGACAAGACCCTGCGTTTCGAGCTCCTCAGCATGTCAGAAAAAATCGAGCTTTCCATCAAAAACAAATTTTCCTATCTGATGGGCGGGAAATATGGCCCTTTCGGCTATCTCAAATTTCACAACTGGATCGACCGGAAGATTCCCCTGAACCAGATCAAGTACGAGGAGCAGAATTTCGCGAAAAAAATCAAGGAAAAAGAGACGGAATTTGCGGGTTTTTTCCTGCTGGAAGACTACTACGCCAATTTTCCCGAGGAAAAGCGCATCCCGGTCTGGGTCATGACGGAGCTTCTGACCTTCGGGGAAATCATTCATCTGTTGAAACTGATGTCCCACAACAATAAACTGGCCGTCGCGAAAAAATACGGCCTTCTGGCGGACGAATTCGGCTCCTTCATCGAAAACATCCGTCTGATCCGGAACCTCTGCGCCCACAACCATCCGGTGATCAACCTGACGATCAAATCCGTGCCGGTCATTCCCGAAAGCTTCAGGCCTTATCTCTGCGAGACGAACAAGATCGCGACTTCGGTTTTGATCTTTGTCTGGTTTGTGAAGACGATCCGCCCCGAGTACGATTTCGGATCCTTGAAAAAGATCCTGTTCAAGCTGATCAAAAGGGAAAAGGTCGCGCGCATGTACGGCTTCGCCTCGGTCAAGGCCATCAAGGAGTTTATCGCGCTGAAAACCTGAATCAAACAAAAACCTGCGCCAGATCGCGCAGGTTTTTTTATGGATAAAATCAGTCGTTTATTTTTCCGCCGCCGCGTTGGTCCCCGCGATGCGTCCGAACACATGGATATCGGCCAGGGCGTTTCCGCCGAGGCGGTTGCTGCCGTGGATGCCGCCGGTAACCTCGCCCGCCGCGTAAAGACCCGGAATGGGCTTGCCGTTGGCGTCAAGGACCTGGGCTTTGGAGTTGATCCGGATGCCGCCCATGGTGTGGTGGACCGTGGGAATCCGCGCGCCCGCGTAATAAGGCGGCGTATCGATCTTGATCCTCCAGAGCGTCCGTCCGAATTTGTCCTTGCCTTCCGCGACGCCTTTGTTGAATTCGTCGACGGCGGCCTGCAGATGGTCGGCGGGAACGCCGATCTTCCCGGCCAGTTCGGCAATGGTCTGGCCTTCGAAGGCCCGTCCCGCTTTGATCAATTCTTCAATGCTTTCGTTGAAATTGTTCTTGGTCTGGGGCGTCGGGTAGCTGTTCTTGTCGCAGATAACCCACATAAAGGCGTCGGGCTGCTTGAAGAGAGCCAGCGTCATAATATCCCGGCGGGCGCCTTCGTCGACGAAGCGGTCGCCGTTTTTGTTGACGAAGAATCTGTCTTCAACGCCCTGCTCGATGTTGCCCGAGAGGCTGCCGGTCTTGGGATCGCCCATGGGCAGGAGCTGGATCCATTCCATGCCCGTGAGGCTGCCGCCCACGGATTCGGCCATGACGATGCCGTCTCCGGTCGCGCCCGGATGATTTGTGGTCCCGGCGGAATCCAGATTGGGCCAGAGGTTCTTGACGCCGTTAAATTTCTGCCGCAGTTCCTTGCTGGCGCCGAAGCCGCCGGTCGCGATGATGACGGCCTTTTTCGCGGTAAATTCGTAATCCGTCGAGGCGCTTTCGGCCTTGACGCCGCTCACGCGGTCGCCGGACTTGATGAGTTCCGTGGCCTTTGTTTCATAGAGGATCGTGATCTGATCCGTATGCTTGGCGATATAGGCGAGATCCGTCTCGATATAGCCCGTGCCCAGCGGTTTCACCGGCTGATGGGCTCGGGGCCAGAGACCGCCCAGTACCGTAAACATCCTCGGGGTGAATTCCATGCCGAGGCCTTCCTCCCAGTGGAGGGCGTCCAGGGCGTTGCCGGCGAGGGTCTCGATGAGTTCCGGCGTCCCTACGTAGTCGCCGCCGTTGTAGCTTTGCAGCATATGGAGCTCGGGACTGTCAAAGAGCCCTTCTTTCTTTGCGGCCACAAATTCCTCGTACTGTTTTTTCACTTTTTCCTGCCAGGCCTTCTCGGCGTCGTCGTGGGGCGCCCTGGAAACCATGGCCTTGATGGCGTCATGGTTCGCCTGGTTCATCGGGAGGACCTTTTGCCGTTCGGGATCGGCCGCGTTGTAAGCCGCTCCGGAAATCATGGTGTTGCCGCCCGCTCTGGGCATTTTTTCCAGAACGAGCACTTTGGATCCGGCCTGCTGGGCCGTGATGGCCGCCGCGAGACCAGCGCCGCCCGCGCCGATAATGACGACGTCGTAGGTTTCGGCTTTTTTGCTCTTCGCGCCGCCCGCGGCCGCGCCTTTGGCGCTCAGGGCCGCCGTATCGGCGCCGGCCTTGGCGAGAGCCGCCGTCGCGCCTTCGATGATCCCCGCGCTCGTTACCGAAGCGCCGGCGATGACGTCCACGGCCAGGGTCTGGCCGGCCACGATGGCCGCCGGGATCCTGTCAATGGCTGGATCGGAAACGCCCGGCGTTTCCTTGTGTTCCAGAATTTTTACGGCGGAGATGCCGCCTCCTTTGATCGTCACTTCGATCTTGATGTCGCCCTGCAGGCCTTTGCCCGTTCCCTCATAGACGCCGTCCTTCGCGCCCTGCAATCCGGCCGCGTGCAAGCCCGCGCCCATGAGAAAACCGAAAAAGAGCACAGCCGTCAGGATGTACCTGTTGATTTTTCTCATTTTCACTTCGCCTCCTCTGTGTTGCCTTTATGGTTTATATTTCCTCTTACGGGAAGAAGGGATGCCGAGCTCTTCCCTGTATTTGGCAATGGCGCGTCGGGAAATAGTTTCTCCGCAGTGGCGGGCGATATGGTCGCGGATGTCGTTGTCGGAGACGGGGTTTTCCCGATCTTCATTTTTGACGAGGTTCTCGATGACGAGCTTGACCCCGATGGCTTTACAGTTTCTCGTGAGGAGCGATTTGATGGAAATCGTCCCATAGGGCGTCGCGATATATTTGTCTTTGATGGCCCGGCAAATCGTGGATTGGTGGAGGTCAAGCTCCCTGGCCACGTCTTTTAGCGCGAGGTCCTTCAAGTTGTCTTTTCCTTCGAAAAAATAATTGCGCTGCTTTTCCGCCAAAATGTTGAGGATCCGTTCAAGGGTCTCGCAACGCTTTTCCACGGCTTTGATCAGGTACATGGCGCGCTGGAGGTTGCGCTTTTCGATGGCGGAATTGCAGGGATAGGCCGTGTTGATCCGGATTTTCGGCATGGCGTCGGCATTCAGCGACACGACGAGGCGCTCGTCGCAAATCTCGATCTTGCCTTCGGGGACGACGTATCGGTTGTCCCGTTCGACGAGAAAGCCTCTGGCGGGAATGGGGTTCAGCGTCCGGATCAGGTCGAGGGCCTCGTGAACTTCGGCCTCGCTGATCTGCAATTTTTCGGCGATATAGGCAAATTTGCCGTAGCCCAGATCCTCCAGGAACACGTCGATCAGGCAATAGATATGCTTTGTCGCGATTCCCTTTGCCCGGAGCTGGATTTTGAGGCAATCTTTCAAATTTTCGGCCCCTACGCCCACCGGTTCCAAACCGTGGACGACCTCGAGGGCCTTCAGGATCTTTTCTTTTTTGACCTTGAGGTCCCGCATGAGCTGATCCTTGCTCAAAAGCAAATAGCCCCGGTTGTCCAGGTTATTCAGGATATAGCGGCAGATTTTTTCGATATCTTTGGGAATCATCAGGGAAGAAAGCTGGTTTTCGAGGTACTGGAAAAAATTCTCCTTCTCCGTCGCCGTATCGAGCCAGGAACTTCCGTCGCCGCTCACCGTCGTGTCCGGAATGCCTACATAGGAGACTTCGATGGCGTCGTTGTTTTGTCGTTCTTTTTCGATAAAGTCGGTGAGATACGCAACCGGCATTTGCAGGATCTCCATGCTGACTTTCATTTCCTGGGTCAGGATGAGTTTCTGTTCCTGCTTGAGGTTCAAATTCATTTCCAAAGTGATCACCTGTTCAAATATAGCACAAAAAATACTCTACTGTGACAAAAAAACAACTCTCTGTATTCATTTTACTACATTTTCCAGGAAAAATCAAGCTCAAAGCGTATATTCTTTGGGGGGAGCGCCGGAAAAGTCGTAAAATACGGCTTTGGCGCTTTCAAGATAGAAAATCTCGAATGTGGGGCTCGCGCTGTTTTTGTAGATGGTACGTACCAGGGGCGCCCGTTCAAGGATTTTGTCCTTGACCGCAATGTCTTTGGAAAAAACGGCTTTTCCGCTGACGCGGACCCACTGGGCCTGGGGGGAAGTCGAGCAGATCTCTACCCAGGGGTTCTTGACGAGTTCCTTGTAGACCGTTTTGTCATTACCGGTACAAAACCACAGCTTTCCGTCGTCTTCGAGCATAAATTGGAAGGGTCTCACGCTGGGCCGGCCGTTGAGGCCCACCGTGGCGAAATACTGGATGGGGTTGTCGGTAAAAAACCGGATCACTTCATTCACGCTTTTACCTCCTCGCGCTTTAAAAATGGCATGATGACCTGATTGACCAAGTGTTCAAAAAATTCCTGATCCCCGGGACTGAAGCGGTCTTTGACCGGCGCGTCGATGTCGAGGACGCCGTAGAGCGTATCCCCCGAGATCAAAGGCACGACGATCTCGCTTTGGCTCGCGCAGTCGCAGGCGATGTGGCCCGGAAATTCGTGCACGTCGGGGACGTTGACGGTTTTCCCTGCGCTCGCCGCGTAACCGCAGACGCCCTTGTCCAAGGGGATTTTCGTACAGGCCGGTTTCCCCTGAAAAGGGCCCAGCACGAGGATCCCGCCCGACATCAGATAGAATCCGGCCCAGTTCAGCCCGTCGAAGGCCTCCATGATGAGGGCGGAGATATTGGCGAGATTGGACCAGAAAGGCAGGCTGTCGTCGGCGAGGGCGGCCGCCTGTCGCAGGGTGAGTTCATAATCGGGGACATTCATGGGATCGCTTCTCCTCGGGCGGCGTGTTTTGCCCGTTTTATGATGATTCAGCGTTTCTTTTGGATTTTGGCGAAGACGGCGGCCAGTTCGGCGGCCGAGGTGAGGATGTCGCTCTTTTCGGTGACGGGGATGCCGGTCCTTAGCTCGGGCACGTAATAGTAGGCCTTTCCCTTGATGATGAAATACTTGGACACGTCAAAATACAGGACGTCGTCCATGGACGTCGAGACGTACTGGGAACTGTTGACCTGGAGCGTATCGTGGACGAGCAGGAAATCCGCCGAGACGAGATAGTAATCGACCGCCCGGCTGCGTCCCTCCCCGGCGTAGAAAAAGCGGTAGCGGATGGGCTTTTTGTTCAGCGTGTAGCGCGTAATCGTCAGATCGTCCTCAAAATCCTCGGCGAGGGCCATGGCAATGTTGCCGGTCCCCTCCAGGGCGTCGGAGCTGTAGGCCCGGATGAACTGGCCCATGTATTTTTCCGCCTGGGCCGCGTAATCCTCGGTCAGCTCGCTTTTGAGGGCGCCGGAGGCGCAGGCCGCGGCCGCAAAGACAAGGGTGAGAAAAGCTGTTGCCGCGCATCGTTTCAAGCGCTTCATGATAATCCCCCTTCGGGAATAAGATGGGTGTCCGAACAGCGTGTGCTTCTTTTTACTTGACTAAATAGTACCACAGCCGTGCAATTTTCGCAACAGAAAGTTCTAAATTTTTCGAATTTATGCTATAATAGGAGTTGAACAAGAAAACGCGAAAGGATTTCACGATGAAACCGACAAAAAATATCCGTAAAACGCTACGCTACCGGCTGGAATACCTGGCCTTCATGATCTGCAAATTTTTAATCTTGCGTCTCCCGCAGCCCGCGCGCTTCCGCTTGGCGGAAAAATTGGGCCTTTTGGCCTACCGGCTGCTGCGGATGCGCAGGCGCATTGCCCTGGCCAATCTCCGGCTGGCCTTTCCCGAAAAGAGCGGGGACGAGCGCGAAGCCATCGCCAAAGCCTCTTATTCCGTTATGGCCAGGGCCTTCCTCTGCTCGCTCTGGTTCCGCGAATATGTGGAAACGCCGGGACAGGTCCGGATCGTGGGCGGCGATGAAGCCGACGCCGTCTATGCCCGGGGAAAGGGCGTTATCGGGGCCACCATGCACACAGGGATTTTGGATCTCGCCTGCTGGCTCTATCACGGCAAGCCGCTGGCCGCCGTGGCCAAGAACCAACGCAATCCCCATATCAATGAGTTTATCACGGAATCGCGAAAAGAAGGTCTTGGAATTACCGTGATCCCCAAGACGAAGCATACGACGAGGGATCTGATCCGCTGCATCAAGGAGGGCTATATCATCGGTCTCTTGTCGGACCACCGGGACAAGGGGGCCAAAGTCCGCTTTTTCGGCGTCGAAACCGTAGCGCCCACGGGGGCCGTCTCCCTCGCCCTCAAATACGAGGTTCCCTTGATCTTCGTCTATACGCTGCTCCACCCCGACAACCGCTGCGACATCGTCATGGCGGGCGAAGTGGAACTCGTCCGGACAGGGAATTTCAAGGAAGACGTCCTCGCCAACACCCAGGCCCTGATTACGAGGATGGAAGACGTGATCCGCCGGCATCCCGAGCAGTGGATGTGGTTTCATGACCGCTGGTCGCTCCGAAAAACGCTGTAAACCCGCAAAATCCAACCCAACAGGAGGTTTTTATGTCAACGATATTTACCAAGATCATCCACAGGGAGATTCCCTCCGATATTGTCTACGAAAACGAAAAAGTGCTGGCTTTCAAGGACATCAACCCGCTGGCGCCGGTCCACATCCTGATTATTCCCAAAAAAGAAATTCCGACGGTCAATGACATCGCGCCGGAAGATAAAGAGCTGATCGGGGAATTGTTTGTGGCGGCGGGGGAAATCGCGAAAAAACTGGGCATCGCCAAAGAAGGCTACCGGATCATTGTCAACTGCAACGAAAACGGCGGGCAGGAAGTGTTCCACCTGCATCTGCATCTGCTTGGCGGGAAAAAGATCGGTCCCCTCGTCAACTGCGACAAGCGCTGAGTTTATTCCGCCTCCAGGTTACGGATCTTGTCGAGCCGCATTTGATGACGACCGCCCGCGAAAGCCGTTCGCAAAAAGGCGTCGACGATGTCAAGGGCGGCGGCTTCAGCCGTCGTGCGCCCGCCCAGGGCCAGAATATTGGCGTCATTATGCTCGCGGGCCAGTTTTGCCATGGCGTAGTCCGTGCAGAGGGCGGCCCGGACGCCTTTGATTTTGTTGGCGGCAATGGAGATCCCGATGCCGGTCCCGCAGATCAAAATCCCTAAATCGCCCGGATTTGCCACGACCGCTTTTCCGACGGCCGCGGCGTAATCAGGATAATCTACAGATTCGGTCGAGTATGTTCCGAGATCCAGAACTTCCCGGCCCTGTTCGGTCAAATGGGCCTTCACGCGTTCCTTCAGGGGGTAACCCGCGTGATCCGCCCCGAGCACGATTTTCATTTGAGCCCCTTGATTTCGTATTTTTTCAGCAAAAAGGCCGGATGATAGGAGGTTTTCGCTTCCCGCAGGCCCTCGTCGCCGAAGTCGTCTTCCCGGTTGACGTATTTGTAGCCCGGAAAGGCGTTTTCGAGGAAGAGCTTGTTGATCATCTGGTAGCAGCCGATAAAGTCGTTGATGCCCTTTTCGATGTGGATCACGACGTACTCGGGCGTAAGAGCCTCCCCCAGCGTGTAGCAGACGATCTGGCCGTCCACTTCAAGAAAGGCTCCGACGTAGTCCAGTTTCCCGAAATTCCGCAGCAGGTTGTGGATCCCGATGTTCTCGCTCTGGAGGATCGGCACATCGTAGCAGGACTTGTCGTAGCACCATTCTTCCTGAAACGTGATGACTTCCCCGATATTGTCCGACGTGATGGGAACATAAGAAAAATCCGGATAATTGGAGAGAAAATGGTTGATCCGGTTTTTTTTCTTGGAATACTTGCGGCCGTGGAGCGTCGCCAGATCTTCGTAGTTGTAGACATAGTCGAAGGTATCCCGTTTTTCCTCCCAGAGGAAGCCCTCCTCTCCCATGAGCCGATACCATTTTTCGGGAATGAGGACGATCTTTCCGCCCTCTCCCGCGATGCGCGCCGCTTCCTTGCGGACATTTCCGACGTTGTCGGTCCGGGACAGGGGCAGGTAATGATAGGTCGCTCCTTCAAAAGAGCCTTTTATGGTCAGCACATCGCCGTCTTCGGAGATCCGGTAACAGGCGTTTTCCTGCTGACCCCACAGGAACTGGTTCGTAAAATTCAAATCGCAGGTCTCAAATTTGTTCTTCGTAAAGCCGTCAATAACCGCCTTGTCCTCGATGGACAATGGTTTCCATTCCATGGTTCTATGCACTCCTTGGGGTTTAAGATCTTTTGTTTTTTCCGGGCTTTGAAATGTCCTCGCGAATCTTGCGGTACGTCACGACAAGGTATCTGACGTATTCATATTCGAAGGGAGAGCCCAGGGAATAATAGCGGAAGCTGTTCCGCTTCCGGGTGTCCACGGCCTGAAGCAGCGTAGCCACCTTGGAATCGCTATCCACGAGGCCAATGCCCGCGTAGGGGTCGAGGATATACCGCATGGCGAAATCCACGCCCGTACCGACGCCGTCCCGCAGTGTGGACGGCCCCAGGAAGGGCAGCACGAGGTAGGGACCCCGTTTTACGCCGTAATGATGAAGCGTCAGCCCGAAATCCTCATAGGGGACGGGCATACCCAATTTTGACGCCGTATCGAGGGTACCGCCGAGCCCCCAGGTCGCGTTGATGGAAAAGCGGCCCGCGGCCCGCAGCGCCTTCTTGAATTTTCCTTGTAATACCGAATTTCCGGCTACGGAAAGCATTTTTTTGTTGTTGAAGAAATTGGATACGCCCTTTTTCAGCGGTCCCGGCACGATGAATTCGTAAGTCTTGACGACCGGGAGCAGCAGGTATTTGTCGAGGCCGTAGTTGAAATAGTAAATCCGGCGGTTCAGCCCCTCCAGGGGGTCGTAGACGTCGATCACATGGCCCGGCCGGAAGGACGCGTTTTCTTCGGGAAACATGGCGGAATCGCTCTCGTCCGGGGGCGTTGGGGCCAGGCTCGCCAAGGCTTGCGTCGTCCCCTTGGGGGGGACGGGGTAAATTTTTCCCTTAAAGGCGCCTTTCCGTAAAAATCCCAGCATCAGCGCGAGGTTGTCTTCGTAAAACATATTGCCGCAGTGCCCGCCGGTCGGAAAGACCGTGAGTCTTTTGCCGAAGGTCTCTTTGAGCCACCGGTGGTTTTCTTTTGTCAGGATCAATTCGTCGGCGTTTGTGACCGCCACGATTTTATTCGCTTTTTTGAGATAGTCGCCGATGACGGCAAGGGATAATTCCCGCCGCACCTGGGCCTCCGTGAGCCCGTAGCGTTTTTTTGCAGCGGGGATTAGGATCTTGTGCAGATAGTCGAGGTAGGAGGCAAATCCGATTCTCCGGAAATAAGGGAGCATCTTTTCATGCTTTTCGGCGGGTTTTTTGCCGTAGGTCCCGCTTTTCGTGAGCACATCGGCGATGTAATTGAGATCGATGGAATAGATCCGGAAGACAAATCCGATCAGAGCCGCCATTTCCGCATCGGAGAGCTTTAATTTTTCGAAAAGGGCATAGACGGCTTCGGCCGTCAGGCTTCCGCTCCGGTATTCGTCGCTGAGGAACTGGGGCGCCATGGCGCGGATCGTCTCGATCATGAGGTTGATCCGGTATTCGGCCTCATTGCCCGGGCCCAGATAGGAATCGAGGATATCGGCCGAATCGTAGAGATCCACGGCGGGGTTGATCATGTAGACGCCCTTGAAGCCGAATTTTCCTTCGCTCTCGTCGATATACGAGACGACGGCCGCTTCCGTGGCCCCGAGGCTGAATCCGGTCACATAGAAGTCCGTGACGTCTATTTTTTGCCGGACCATGTCGTACGCGCGGGTCATGGCGGCGTAGAGGTCTTTGCCGTCCCGGGGCAGCAGTCCCGGCAGGCCGGCGGCGGAGGCCGCGACGATAAAGTTGGCGTGGAAGGGGGACGTGATCGAGATCACGTGAAAACCCGCCTCGTAGAGGATCTTTTGAAACTGGATCATTTTGGGGTTGTCGTAGGACGAACCCGTACCCGCGAGCAGAAAAATCAGCGGGGCCGCTTCTTTCCGAGCGGCGAGGGAAAAGGCAAAGTCTTTGTGAAACCAGAGGTTTTTCGGGATCCGGGCAGCGTCGACAGGCTTCAGACGATAGGTTTTTACGGGAACCTTTGCGCCGGCGCCGCTGCGGGGGACCGAGAGGTCGCCGATGATGGTGGCGGCAAAGGGGTTTTGTATGGGGTAGCGGTATTCCGCGGCGCAGAGCGCGCAGGCAAAGCGGAGCGCACAGGCAAAAAGGAAGAAAGACCGCAGGATCTTTTTCATGGATAACTCCTTGGGGCGGGGCCGGGCCTAATTCGGCGGTCCGCCCTGATTTATACCATATTGTACAGCAATCCGGGAGAAAATTCAAGGAATTTTTGCGCCTCGGTCTTTGGGCCGAGATCTCTTTGGCGGCCTCGACCTCTTTGTCGGCCCTGCGGCCGACGTTTCCCCTTGCGAAGGGGAAATTCCAAGGAATTTTTGTCTCTTTTAAAAGAAACTGCGCGAAAACGCGCAGTTTCTGTCTTTTTATTGAGATTATCATTGTCACGTTTACAGGCCACAAGCAGGCCACAAAAGGAAGCGGAAACAGGCGTGGTTGCGGGGCGTTTTTGGAACGTGCACATTATATGGAATAATAGTGAGTTGAAATGGTTCCAAAGTTAGCCTGAATTAAGGGTTGGCAGAGGTTGCGGGGCATCAAAAAAATATGTTTTTTTTGACCTGCGAATATTTACAAAAAGGCTAATACATGGTATAATCGTAGAAATATGATGATGAATATTATTCCATATAATCATCATATTGACTTCACTGTATAGTAAACCCATTTTGATGTAGGAGGGTATCATGAGAAGAAGGCATATGTGCGGTTTGCGGTTGCGGCAGAAGGTGGGGATTTTTTTGTTTGTGGTTTTTTGTGGGGGGTATGTGGCCTATGGGGCGCCGGTGGTTATCACGACGGGAAGTTCTACTCCAGTAACAGGAAACTCTGATACGGGAACAGAGAACAACAACACGGTACAATGGACCGGTGGAGCAGTGACTGCTGATATTTTGGGTGGGAGCGGAACAGGATCCGTCATAGGAAATACTGTCGAGATTGATTGCCCTGGGGCAAATTATATTGATTACATTGCCGGTGGTTACAAGAACAGTTCTGCAGCGGGTGATGTTAAAAATAACACGGTATATATTAAAAATGGAACAATGGCCGTAGTTTCCGGTGGGGAATCTTGGGGAACGATAAGTAATGTTGTTGTTCAAGGAAATAAAGTTATTGTGTCTGGTGGAGCAGTAACGAATACTGCCCGTTATGGAGAAACACCTGAGATTGATGGGGGATATGCGGCAAATAATGTAGATGGCACTGTCTTGGAAAATGAGGTTACCATTACCGGTGGAGCTGTCTATCTTGCTGTCGGAGGAAAAGGGCGCAACAGCCTGGTGCAAGATAATGTCGTCGATTTGCAAGGCGGCTCGGTAACTGTGGTATATGCCGGTGTTGGGCAAAATAAGGATGTGATCAACAATACGGCAAAAATATCGACAGGAACAATAGGTTATCAAATTATGGGAGGCCTTTCTGAAGGAAGCGGAAATGTCATTGGAAACAGCGTTATAATGACCGGCGGAACGGTCTTGGGGCCTATCCCTAATCCTCCAGGTACTACAGCGAACCAACATGCGGCAGTTTCAGGGGGACTCGTTTTTGCCGAGTCGACAGGAAGCAACGGGAGCGCCCTTAATAACGTTGTAACAATTTCTGGCGGACAAGCGGACACTGTTATTGGCGGTGAAGTATCGGGAGCCAAATATATGACTACCGGAGATGTAAAGGGCAACAAAGTGATTATGTCCGGCGGTCAGGTTATTGTCAATTCTTCAGTCGATGCTAGCGGTGCCGTCACCGGTGGAAGCGGTTGGATGAGCGACGGTGAAATTTCCGGAAATAGCGTAGAGATGTCCGGCGGTGAGACCGATCAAGTAAACGGCGGGGCTTTGGTATCAGGGACAGGATCTTTGAAAAACAATTCCGTAAAAATCACAGGCGGAAAAGTCACAAGCTTTGTAATAGGTGGTTCTAACGCAAGCTTAAACATAGGAGCTGCAATTGGTCGCCCTGCATTCGCCGCGACCAACGTAGCCACGGAAGGCAATGAAGTCACGATTGGCGGCTCAGCAGAAGTAAAGAATGTAATCGGGGGACTTACCGAGAGTGAAGCCGTAGGCGCAACAAATTCAGCGACAAAAAACATCGTAAATATTGAAGGAAGCCCAAAAATAACCGGCAGTGTCTATGGTGGATGGGATGAGAGTACCGTAGCGGTGCATTATGATTTGTTTACCGGAAATACGCTCAACAAAAACAGCAACGCTACTTTACCGACAGTTTTAAATTTCGAAAAAATCAACTTCGCCTACTCAGGAGCCGCAAACATTACCAAATTGGACGTAACACCGGCGATCACAGCCCCCACGGCGTCCGACCCGACCGGCTCCGTCATCAACACCGGCTCCTACGACGTCGAATTCGCCGGCCAAATCACCGGAACGGGAACTGTCGAAAAAGCGGGATCGGGCGAACTGCTCTTGACCGGCACAAACAATGACTACACCGGCAACACGACGGTGACGGCGGGAACCCTCGCCCTCAAAGGCGCAATTACCGCGAGCAGCGTCAAAGTCAACAGCGGCACAACTTTTACGGCCTACCAAGGCGCGAAAATCGGCGGCAACCTTGACGCGAGCGGCGCAACCCTCAACTTCTATGTCCCCGGCACGGCCACAGACGGCGACAAAATCCTCACGGTAGGAGGATCGGCAGACGTCTCGGGCAGCACGGTCAATGTCGGAATCGACGGAAGCAGTTCTGCGCTCGACACTGGGGATGAGATCATCCTGATTGACGCGGCTTCCCGCGCGGGAGTTCCCTCAAACGCTAAATCCTCAGGGACCGCCATGAAAGGCGTAACGCTGCAATATGATTTTGAACTGATTACAAATACCACTCAACTCATTGCGAAGCTTTTGACGGACACCACGAGCATTGTTCCGCCCATGGGCGCCGGAACCCTCAATCCCAGAGTGAAGGCCCTCTCGGAAGGGTACATCGCGGGGATCTCCCTGATCAACCAGGGCGGCGACCTGATCGACCCATCCAAAATACAGAACTTCAGCTATGATTTTGAAGGATTCGCCATAATGAACGGCGGTTCAAGTCGCTACAACACCGGCTCCCATGTGGACTTGAAGAGCTTTTCGGTCGTAGCGGGCGTAACGAAGGGCAAGGAAGTGTCCGGAGGCAAACTCATGTTTGGCGGCTTCTTCGAATACGGAACCGGCTCCTATGACACCTACAATTCCTTCACGAGTCTCGCTTCCGTACGCGGCGACGGCGACCTCAGCTACTTCGGCGGCGGCATCCTCGGCCGGATGGACTTCAAACCTGTAAAATCCGGGAATTTCTACCTTGAAGGCTCCCTGCGGGCGGGCCGCATCAAGAATAAGTACAGCAGCAAAGACTTGCAGTCCGTAATCGGAACGATCGCGGCTTACAGTAAGACCGACGGGTATGCGGGCTTCCATCTGGGCGCAGGATATCGCTGGAACATTACTGAAAAGACCGAACTTGATCTTTACACGAAGTATTTCTATACGAAGGAAAAGGGCGATCACGTGATTCTCTCGACGGGCGACGACATCCACTTCAAAGACGTTACGTCCAGTCGGATCCGGATCGGCGGCAGACTCAGCGGAAACGGGGAAAAGGTAAAGCCATACGCGGGATTGGCTTGGGAATATGAAGGCGACGGCAAGGCCCGGGCGACGACATCCGGTCTCAAGATCGGAACGCCTTCCCTGACAGGCTCGACAGGGATCGCGGAGCTGGGCGTGAAGCTCACTCCCTCCCCCAAATGGACCCTCGACATCGGGATCCAGGGCTATGTCGGCGAGCGCGAAGGCGTCACCGGCAGCCTGCGGGTAAAATACGTGTTTTAGGCCTCGACCTCTCAGCCGAACCGACTTTGTTTCACGTAAAGTCAACGTTGAAATGATAATTTTAATAAAAGGCAGAAACTGCGCGAAAATCGCGCAGTTTCTTTTAAAAAAGACAATAATTCCTTGGAATTTCCCCTTCGCAAGGGGAAATGTCGGCCGCAGGGCCGACAAAGAGGTCGAGACCCGACGTCGGTCCATTTTTCCTGTAAACGATGCTTGTAGGGGCGAATGATTATTCGCCCATCCTGATCGTCCCCCCCTTACCGCGGATACCGCAAATTCTCCTCCGTCGCCTCCCGCAAAACCTTCAGATATCGCTCCGCCTCCCACTTGGCCATGCCGAGATTCTGCTCGCTGTAATTGCCGCATTCGTCGGGCTTGGCGCCCGGGATTTCCCCCTCGAACGCAAGGATCCATTAAAGCGTTTCCGTGATGATCGGAAGCGCGTCGCGGCTGTCCATATCCTCCTCAAAGATCGCGTAAAATCCGGTTCTGCACCCCATAGGACCGAAGTAGACGGTCTTTCCGGCATAGGTCGGATGGTTGCGCAGAAAGGTCGCGATTTTTTCCATTTTTCCCCCTATTTACCGCTGATCGCGGTAACAGTTTCCCGCTTGACATGATCGCGGTTGATTTTGCTTTTCGAGACTTCCAAATCGTAAAATTTCTGTAAGTCCGACCAGAAAGATGGACTCATCCCGAAATAGTCCGACAGTCTGCGCCCCATTTCTCCGGAAATTGCCCTTTTGTCCCTGACGATGCTGTCAACCGTTTTCCACGAGGCATGCAAACCAAGGGCCAATTTGTTGACAGACAGACCAAGTGGTTCCATAAACTCCTTAAGCAATATCTCGCCTGGTGTGGGTATCTTGATATCAATATACTGTTCGTTTTTCATACCATATTATATCAATTTTCAGGAATTCTGTAAAGATCCGAAAAATTCCAGCGCCCTGGCGAGCACAAGATCCTGCGCGCCCGGGATCGACAAGCGGTGATCCCCGCCCGGCACAACCGTAATCGGAACCGCAAATTTTTCCGCGAAGCGCGTCGCCTCGGCGACCGGAACCTCTTCGTCCGCTTCTCCGTGAATCATGGCCAGCTCCCCGTATTCAGGCCGCCAGATCGAAAACACATCGTTTTCGTCGAGGTCCTCGAAGAAGCCCCGGGTGAGCTTCAGCGGCCGGAAATAGCCGTAATCGCTCCCTAATTCCACATATCCTTGAGCCGCAAGACTCTCTTTCTCTTTTGGAGCCAGTTCCCGCATCAAGTCGGGCATACAGACGGCCGCCGAACGCAGGAAAGCCTTTTTCCCTGCGGATTTTACGCCCGCCAGGTAGAGGAGCGCCAGATAGGCCCCGAAGCTGGAGCCGAAATAAAAAATCTCCTTTTCCGGGCATTGGCTTCCGAGCCAGGCGTCAACCGTCCCGATATCGGCGAGACAATTGGCAATTCTCAGATATTCCCCGTCCCCAGGGCTTTTTCCGTGGGCTGGCAGATCGAGGGCCGCGACCCCGATGCCCCGCTTCGGGAATTCCTCGAGCAAAAAGGTCGCCGTGGGGCTCTCTTTGCTGCTCCCGAAGCCGTGAATCACGAGGCAGAGCGCCTCCGCTCCGTCTATGGCCGCCGTCAGCGGAATATCATAGCCCCTCTTGCTTCTCAAGGCCGTTTTCATTACGGTATTTTTCATGGTTCCTCCTTATCCCTTTGTACGAGATTCCCTTACCGCAGACGCGCAATGCGCGTCCCTACACATTTTTCATTCCATATGTGCCTTATCAATGGTTTTTGAGACAAAAAATTTGGGTTTGCTTTTTTTGAAAAAATATGCTATAGTAAAATTATCAAAGTATTGCCGGGAATAACGGCTCGAATATTATTCACTCGTATGTGTAACACCACCGGGAATAACGGTTCGAATATTATTCACTCGTATGATGAGGCTGGTTTATCCAGCCTTATTCTATATCAAGGGGGAAGAATCCGAACTTTAAAACAATGCCGCATCATCACCATGGGCTGCATTTTCAAAGATGTTTCCGATTACAAATGCCTATAAACAGAAAATTTATAATACCAAAAATTTATTTTTTCAGACCGTTTTGGAACCGTATATCAAAAATAATCTGAAAGATATTATTGCCAAAGCGCAAAGCTACTTAAGCAGGTATGAATCCGGAGAGCGTCCGTTATACGCTGTCGATATAGAAGCTATTATGCGAACGCTAAACCTGATACCTTGAAATCCCAACCCTTTTCCCTTCGCGCAAGATTTTTTATTTCACATTCTCCCACCACTTTTGAAATGTCTGCCCCCGATCACCGATTCGGACCACTTCCCCGATCATGGGCGTGATCAGCGGCAAATTCTCTTTTTCAGCGTTTTCCGCGATTTTATCGAGAGGCTCCCGCCACGTATGGGTCGAGAGGATATACTTGGAATTGTGCACGGTAAATAAGCGGGTCGCATCGATGTCTTTCGCCGCCTTGACCAGGTCTTCGGGCAGCATGTGGATATAGCGCCAATCCGGGTTGTACTGCCCGTTTTCGAGGATCGCCAGATCGATTTTTCCGTATTTTTCTCTGATCTTCGCAAAATGCCCGTCATAGCCGCTGTCTCCGCTGATATAGATTTTTTTTGCCGGGGTTTCGATGATCCAGCCCACCCAGAGGCTCTTGTTCCGGGTAAATTTGCGGCCCGAAAAATGCCGCGCGGGCAGGCAGTCAATGGTGAAATCTTCCGTGAAGGCGCTTTTTTCGTTCCAATCGAGCTCCACGATTTTTTCCTCCGGGAATCCCCAATACGCCAAATGTTCCCCCACGCCGAGACCGCAAACCACTTTTCCGATCCGGTCTTTAAGGGCTTTCATGGCCTTGTAGTCCAGATGATCCCAGTGATCATGGGTAATCAGGAGATAATCGATGTCCGGGAAATCTTCGGGCTTGTAGATTTCCGTCCCGGGAAAAGCCATATTGAAAAAGGAAAGCGGGGCCCCCTCAAAGAGAACGGGATCCACTAAAATCCGCTTTCCGTTCAATTGCAAATAAAGAGAGGAATGCCCGAGCCAGACGAGGACGTCCGCCTTGGGATCAAGGGCCTTCAGATCGGTTTTGACCGAGGGAATCGCGCTTTTGGGGCGCAGATTCTTCCGGCTGGAAAAAAGAAATTTCAGCATGGATCTGATCGGCGGCCGCTTCACCGCCATGACCGGCGTGGGCGTCTCGTTGTGAAAAACGCCGTCCCGATAATTGGGGGATTTTTCGATCCGGGCGAGACGCTCTCCCAGGGGGAGCCGCCCGAATTTCGGATGACGCAAAAAGACACAGCCCGAGCCCGCAAGAACAAGAAGCAACAGGAAAAAGAAAAATGCCATACGCTTAACCTTCCTCATTTGTCCAGCCTTACGAGCTCATAGTCGAGAGAACCCAGCCCGATGGCCGCGCCGTGGTTCAGCGTGTGGACGCCGTTCCGGGATTCCATGCGCTCTATCAGGGATTTGCCGTCGGGGGCCGCGTAAACGAGATCGACGCAGGCCTTGTCAAGGGCCACGGGATCGAGAGACGAAAGGACGCCGATATCGTGCATATCGGGTTCTTCGGGACTGGAATCGCAGTCGCAATCCACGGAAAGCCGGTTCATGACGCTGATGTAAATAATCTTCTCTTTGCGATCGTCGGCGACCGCCTTGGCCGCTTCGGCCATGGATTCGAGAAACTGGTCGTGCGTCCCGCCGGACCAGCCGCTCTTTGTCTTTCCTGCCGAATGGATCCACAATTTTCCGGCAGCGGAGGCGAGGCCGATGGACATATTCTTGACGGCGCCGCCGAAGCCGCCCATGGCGTGGCCCTTGAAGTGGGAGAGGATCACGTAGAAATCGTAATTTCGAAAATGAGAGCCCACAAAATCCTCTTTGAGATTTTTGCCGCCTTTGACCGGAAGGCTGATTTCTCCTTCCTCATCGAGGATATCGACGGGAGCGATGGCTGTAAAGCCGTGATCCTTCGCGACCTGCTTGTGATGTGCGGCGCTTGCTCTTTGGCTGCCGTAGGCGGTATTGCATTCGACAAGGGTCCCCTTGATCCCCTGCACAAGGTCCTTGATCAGGGCCGGCTGCAGAAAATTGTGTCCGCCGGGCTCCCCCGTACTGATTTTTACGGCGACCCGTCCGGAAGCCTTGACGCCAAGGGCCTCATAGACCGCCACAAGTCCCTTGGGGCTGATGTCTTTCGTAAAATATACTTTCGGCTTGGCCGCCTTCGGGGCCGCTTCCGTTTTTTTCGGGAGAATGCCCGAAAGGACAATAAAGAGCAGCAAAACTACGGTTGAAGTTTGCGTGAGTTTCATGGGGCCTCCTTTTAATTTGAGATTTTGTCTTGCGGCTGTTCCCGGCCTGACTACTACTGATCAGGCCGCGAAAATTTCTTATGTTATACTATCACATGGAGTTGACTCCAAGTCAAGAGTTTTTTGGAAAATTTCATCGCGAGTTATGTTGAGGATCCCGATGATCAGGGGGAAGAAGGGGATATCTATTGAGGGAGGCGCCCCGCCTGATAGCTCTCGAGCTCTATGGAAAATGAGCCGTATTTGACCTTGGTCTTCATTTTGACCGGGATCTGCGTCGCGTCTTTGGCGATCCACATCTCAAGCCTCGCGTCTTTCACTTCCGTTGAAACGCCGGTAAATCCCGCGAGATCAGACTGAATATACCAGGTCGGCACTTTCCCGAATTTTTTTGTTTTGAGCCGCGTCTCTTTGGCCACAAGGGCGGTCCCGTCGATGATCCGCTTGCCGTCGGTGAGGCTGCAACGAATCAGGGCCCCGGGCCCGAGGGCTTGATTTCTGAAGAAATAAAAGAAAGACAGGGGGTCGAAGGTATCTTTGGCAAGCGGCAACTCCCCTCTCCGCTTTTCGTCTTTGTAATAAGTCAAGGTCTTTTTTCCCCAGTCAAAATCGATTTTTTCGCTCTTTTTGGGCTTTTTCCCTTTTTGGTTTTCCTGGCGGTAGGAAAGCGCCCGGGTCAGCTTCGGATCGGTCCTTGAGACGATTTCCTGCCTGAAGCTGTAGATTTTCCCCGCAAGAGCGGCGGTCTTGATTTCGACCTGAAACTGATAATCCTTTGATTTGGCCATGGGCCTCACTTCCATGGTTACGGTCCCGATACGGATGCCGTTCCAGTAAGCCCGATAGGAGACCTTTTCCCCGAAGTCGAAGGACCCGCCGAAAGCCCGGAAGACCGGGATAAAACATAAGACCAGGATCAGTTTTCTGAACAATTTTTTCCCCCTTGGCGCGCGTCTATCCGCGTTTTTTTGGCTTTTCGCCGGAATTCCCCCAAAGTATAGCATAAAAATATGTCTCCGGAAAGACCGCGGCGGCGATTTCTCTTGAAAAATCAGACCATGGGAGAATCGGACGGGAATCAGACAGGAAGGCGTTTTCAGGTTTCCCTTGACAAATTTCCACGCCCGGCTTATAATGGGAGAACAAAAAGGGGGGCGCGCCATGGAAGACAGCCGGAAAATTCTGATCAAAAAAATACTGTGGCTCCTTATGAAGCTCGCGCTGACTGCACTCAGCTGTTCGATGGGCTTTTACGCGTTTTTGGTCATCATGCTGGGAACCACCATTCCAGGCCCGCTTTTGATCTATGAACTGCTGCTGTTTTTGCTGGCGCTCGGCGCGACCTTCCCCCTTTACGCGGCCTTTGTGTTTTTCGTCAATGAAAAAAATCCCGTGGACTCCCTGACAGCCGGGCAGATCCGGGACATTTACGGGGGAAAAATCAAGAACTGGAAGGAAGTCGGCGGACCCGACATCCCACAGGGTCAACACGACCATGAACGGGAGCTATCCCCTGACCGGCTCGCTTTACGCCGTGACCTGGGCCGGGAACCCCAATCCCAATGTGGATAGATTCATCGCGTGGATCATTTCCGGCGAAGGCCGGTATATCATAGAAAAGACCGGATATACGCCCCTCGATTGAGGGGATTTTTGTCGGCTCAGGATTTCGTGCCCCTCTCGATTTCGTCGGGATTCGGATGGACCGGCGTCAGTTCTTCCCGATAATAGGCGAGACGCTCCAGATACTCGTCATTGGCGTATTTCAAGAGCTTCAAATGGCTTTTTTCGAGGGCTTTGATGACTTTAGCGGGATTTCCTGCGATCAGGGAGCGGGGTTCGGCCTTGAGTTTGGGCCCGACGACGGCGCCTGCGGCTACGAGACATTCGGCGGGAATGACGCTGTCGCTCAAGATGATTGCGCCCATGCCGATCAGGCAATTGTCTCCGATCGTGCAGCCGTGAATAATGCAATTATGTCCGATGGTGACATTGTCTCCGATCTCGCAGGATTTTTCCTTTTCCACGTGAACGACGGTATTATCCTGAATATTGCTGTTTTCCCCGATCACGACGGGGGCCGCGTCTCCGCGAACGACGGCGTTAAACCAGATGCTGACGTTGTCGCCGGTCGTGACGCTGCCGATCAGTTGCGCGCCCGGCAGGATGTAGTTGTTTTTTCCCAGTTTGGGTTTGTTTCTTCTGACTTGATATTGCATGTTTCCGCTCCTTTATGGGGTTGAATTTGTTTCCCTAAAACTCAATTTTCGAAAAGACCTCCTCATAGAGATCATCCCGTATGGCGTTCAGGATATCCTCCGAAATCACCGCTTCCACGCTGGTTGTCCCGACGCCCAGTTTTTCGTAGGGATCGGGGGCCTTGGCGGTGTAATTCCGCTTGAAGATCGGCTTGTCGACGCCTTTCCACTCGGTCACTTTCAGCTCAGTAAAGTCCGTGTAGTCCCTTGTCAACAGCGGCCTGTCGACGCCCGCCTTTGTGGCCGTGATTGTGAGGTCTTTGTCATAGTAGACGGCTTGACTGCGCGTGCCTTTTTGCTCGTCCACATAGGTGTAGGTCCCGGAATCCCTGCGCTTGACCGACAATTCCAGCACGAGCCCCGCTTCGGCGGGGTCTTTTGTAAAATAGAGATTGCCGAGGGTTTTCTGCTTCAGGAATCGGAGAATTTTTGTCAGTTGCCAGAAAAATTGCGGGTCCTGAAAGGCGTTGTCCTGCTTAAAATGAAACACGACGGTCCTTTTTTGCGGGTTTTGCCCGAGTCTTCTCTCCTCCCCGGCAAATTCCTCTTCGGTCATAAAATCCGCGTTTAACAAGTATTTGCAGCGTTTGGCATAATCCGGGGCATCCTTGTAATCCCCCAAAAGTCCAAAAATCCTGTGATGGAGCTCCGCCCAACCTTCGGGGTCGGAACCGGGGACGGCGTCCCATTTCCTGAGCGTGGCGTCATTGAATGCCCCGTCGGTGAAAATTCTTGCAGCCGCTTCATAGAGCGCGTCGTTCTCCCGTTTTTGTAGCGGAAATTCTTTCACCAAATCCAAGATTTCGCGGACGGGCGCATATGAAGCGCCATCCCGGTAGCCTTTATCCAGGATACGCAGCATGAAATCCCGCGTTCCTTTCACATAAAGCGCCTGTCCGGCTTCGTCCAAATATTCCCCCCCAAGGGCAATCCAACGAAGCGCGTCGCCTTTGATCGACCGCGACCAGGTCCGGAGCGGATCGACGTCGGCGGCTGTTTCTTCGGCGATAATGGCCGCCGCTCTTGACATCAACGTCCTTTTGTGGGCGTCGTCGAGGCTTTCCCAAACTTCGGGAAACGTCTCGAAGGGCCTGTGCCGCCAGTTGTCCCAATAACCCCGGGCGAGGATTTCCACAAGGGTATCTTGCGCCCTTTCCGGCGCGTCGCGATATTCCCCCGCTTTGTCGAGCTCCTCAAAGGCCGTTCGGAGTTCAAACTCCGCGGGCAGCGTCGTGGTCCTGTCCAGCACGCCCCGGAGCTTTTCCATGCCATGGCAATAAGCGGCGATCGGTCGGGCGTCTTTGTAGTCCTTCAGTTCAATCGCTGTTTTTCGGGCGGTCTTGTACTGCCCCGCCTCCATGGCCGCAAGGGCTTTTTTGTAGTCGTCGCTGCGGCAGGATACCAGGATCAAGGCGAGTAGGGTGAGTATTGCGGCTTTGAGGGGTTTCATGGGGGCTCCTCATTTTTTCATGTAATAACCCATGATGCTGAAAATGACAAACAGGCCGAACAAGCCGATTCCGATCCGGTTGAGAATCCGTATCCACAGATACTGCTTGTCGGAGACAAAGTCCTTTGTCCGCGTGTTGATGTGCTTGAGTTTGCAGTAAATGGGGATGAAGGCCGCGATTGCGACCGACAATAGAAATGCGGCTTTGGCGAGTATATTCATGGTCAAGTTTATCCTCCCTGAAATTTTCCTTTCTCTAACATTATACACCAATTTCCTTGGAAAGCGCAAGAAATAAAAAAAGCTTGGCAAGTTCCTGTCATCCCGGGAGGCTGCCCTCCAAGTACTTTCAGCGTTTACGGACTTAACTGCCGGGTTCGGAATGGATCCGGGTGTACCTCCGTAGCTATGC
>JAISTB010000017.1 GCA_031272775.1 Fusobacteriaceae bacterium
ACTATGAAAACAAGCCTGTGCCCGTGACAGTCGAACCATACTTTGATCCCGAAACAGGAGCGCTTCTTCCGCCTAGGCGTCAACCGGACAACTCAATTGATTTGAAGACAGAAGCCGAAATTCTGGCATATCTGCAAGAGCACAATTATACGATTACCTATACCGAGCCCGTAGACGGTCAAGAGGTCAAGACTATGGAGATGAAGTTCAGCGAGGATGCCGAACTCAAAGAACTCTTTATGCGAAAAGTAGACTACATGGACGGAACAATTGGGGAATCCATCACAGTTACTTTTGACAAAGGGAAGAAAATTTCCGAGGTGCGGGGCCAATAGCCCCGCACCGACAAACACCCACGCGATTAGACGAAGACCATGACCCTTCTATCGGGTCCTGGAAACCTAAAATATAAAACACAAGTTTCTCTGGCTGAGGAAACTTGAAAAATTGGGCGAATGGCGATAAAAGAGAGATTGATGCAGTATGATCCCGACAAACATTTGGGGATCGGGTCATTCAAGGCGCCATGGTCTTTGTTTTAATCATAAATTTAAAACATGCGATCTGATCTAATGTTCATAAAACCTATGATAATTGTAACAGAGGAGGAACCATGAAAAAATTATTACTGTTTTTGTTATGTATCGCCGTAATGCGCGCGACCTTCGCCGAAGGGCGCGTCAGCCTCAATCTTGACGCGTCAAAATACGAACCCGCGCAGGTGCAACTGCTGAAACTGATGTATGAGCGGGAACAACTTCAATATAAGGGCAACTACATGATCACCGGCAAATTGAAGGATTTACGGGGAAAAGGGATCGTAAAGCTCGTTCCGGATTATTTTACCGTGACGTTCGAATTGCGGACAAACGCCAGCAAATTTTCCCTGCGGGATACCAAGGAGGCCAAGTTGAAGGCCACGCAGGAGAATTCCAAGGTCATGGGGGAATTCATCAATTATCTCGTTACGGAAATTGGCGTGAAGCCTGAAAATATTGTCACTTCCCAGTACAGCGTGGAGACCGAACGTTCAACCGCCAGGGAAGAGGCCGAAGTGGTTTATGGTCTCGATGTGAAATTTGAGCCGACGGCCAATATCGGCGCCGTTTACAAAAAAATCGAGCCGACGGACGTCAGCATTAAAAAGGGGATTCAGTACGACGTTTCCGAGGAAAGAAAGCAGGAAGCCAAGCTGCTGGCCTATGAATACGCCATAAAAAACATTATGGCGCAGGCGAAGACCATCGTGAAAAACGCCGGGTTGGAATTGGGCGACATGGAATCCTTCGGCATTTACAAAAGCGACGTCCGGATAGTCCCCAAATACAACTACGAGTACGCCGAATATGAAGGGGATGGGGTAGAACCGTCTAACGTCGGTACTGTAGTGAAGGAAACCGTCGTCTATAAAGATTTGGGCGGGCCGCGGGTAGAAACTGTACCGATCGCCGTTTCCAAGGAGATGGAGATCAGCGAGGAGGTCTGGGCTACCTTTGATCTTGTGAAAAAAGTCGAAAGATAAGGATTCAGAGGGAAAAAATCTGTTGACAGGGGGCCATTTTTGTGCTATGATCAACAACAAAGAAATTTCACGGGAGAAAAAGCCATGAAGGGAAGCGGTTTCGCAAGGCAAAGGAAAACTGTAGCATACAAACGCCCATAATATCCTCGTTTTTAATGTTTTCCTGCTGAAAGACCGCCGCTGCCGCACAATTGTTCACATATCGTTTCAGAAAGCCGACATTAAAACCTGTCGGCTTCTTTTTTGAAACATTCGGTATCAACGTCATCACATAATTTGAGGCATTCGGTATTAACGTCATCACATAAATCATATCAAGATCAGGGAGGACCAGATGAAAAAACATGTATTGCGCCTGTTGCTCATGGCAAGCCTGCTCATGGGAGCGGTCAGCATGGCCGCCGACAAGCTCTATGTGGGTACAAACGCGGAATTTGAACCCTTCGAATACCTGAAGGACGGAAAAATCACGGGATTTGACATGGATCTGATCGCGGAAGTCGCCAAATTAACCGGGAAAGAGATCGAAATCAAGAATATCGCCTTTGACGGTCTGCTGCCGGCGCTCCAGACGAAGAAGCTCGATATCGTCATCGCGGGCATGACGGCGACCGAAGAACGGAAGAAATCCGTCAATTTTTCGGACACCTACTACATCTCCCAACAGATGATCGTCCTCAACAAAGAGGCGGGAACCGGCATCAAGACCTTTGACGACCTGCCCGGAAAGATCGTGGGCGTCGTGCTCGGCTACACCGGCGACATCGCCGTAAGCGAAATCGAGGGCGTGAAGAGCGTTGTCCGCTACAACGGAACCGGCGAGGCCATCATGGCTTTGAAGGCGAAAAAAGTCGACGCCGTCGTCCTTGACTCGGAGCCCGCCGTCAAATACGCGGGGCAGAATCCGGAGTTGGTGACCCTGGAGACCGACGCCGCCAAAGAAGAGTACGCCATCGCCCTCAGAAAAGAGGATACAAAGCTCCTGGAAGACATCAATAAAGCCCTGAAGACATTGAACGAAAACGGAACAACCCGGAAATTGCTGGAAAAATACGGTTTGATCAAAGA
The DNA here is from genome assembly GCA_031272775.1 of Fusobacteriaceae bacterium. Lineage (NCBI taxonomy): Bacteria > Fusobacteriati > Fusobacteriota > Fusobacteriia > Fusobacteriales > Fusobacteriaceae > Fusobacteriaceae bacterium. The sequence continues at coordinate 2,591 of JAISTB010000017.1, forward strand.
TTAGGAGGAGAGAAGTGAAAGCGAAAACGACTGTGAAGGACACAAAGAAGGAAGGCGCGAAAACCGCAGCGAAGGCTGTAACAAAAACCGCGGCCAAGGCTGCGACAAAAACCGCCGCAAAACCTGCGGCAAAACCCGTGGGAAAGAGCGTGAAGGCCTCCGGAAAGGCCAAAGAAAAAATCGTTCTGGCCTACTCCGGCGGACTGGATACAACAACGATCATCCCCTGGCTGTTGGAAAACTATGACTATGACATCATCTGCTGCTGCATCAACGTCGGACAGGGCGAGGAACTGGACAATCTCGAGCAGCGCGCCATCGGAAGCGGCGCGAAAAAGCTCTATGTGGTGGATGTCCAGGACGAATACGTCAACGACTACATCCTGCCTACGGTGCAGGCGGGCGCGGTCTATGAACACAAATACCTGCTGGGCACGGCCACAGCCCGTCCCCTGATCGCAAAAGTCCTTGTGGATATCGCGAAAAAGGAAGGGGCTACGGCCATTTGCCACGGCGCCACCGGCAAGGGAAACGATCAGATCCGCTTTGAACTGGGGATCAAGGCCTTGGCGCCGGAGCTGAAAATCATCGCCCCCTGGCGGATCTGGAGCATCAGCTCCCGGATGGAATCCATCGAATACTGCAAGGCCCACGGGATCAATCTGCCCTTTAAGGTGGACTCTTCCTATTCCCGGGACAGAAATCTCTGGCACATTTCCCACGAAGGTCTTGAACTGGAAAACCCTGCCGAAGCCCCCAATTATGATCATTTGCTCGTCCTTTCGACGCGGCCGGAAAAGGCGCCCGTGAAAAGCGAGTCCATCGAGATCGAATGGGACAAGGGCGTGCCCGTCAAGCTCAACGGCAAAAAGATGAGCCCCCGCCAGATCATTGAAAAGCTCAATGTCCTTGGCGGAAAGCACGGCATCGGCATTATCGACATCGTCGAAAACCGCGTGGTCGGCATGAAATCCCGCGGCGTCTATGAGACCCCGGGCGGCACCATTCTGCAGGAATCCCATGAGCAGCTGGAAGAGCTCGTCCTCGACCGGGAGACGCTCAAATACAAGCGCCTCGCGGCAGTCGAATTCGCCGAACTCGTCTACGCGGCCAAATGGTTTTCCCCTCTGCGGGAAGCCCTCTCGGCCTTTGTGACGGAAACACAGAAAGTCGTATCGGGCGTGACAAAAATGCGCCTCTACAAGGGAAACATCATCAAAGAAGGAACAACCTCGCCCTTTACGCTCTATGATGAGGATATCGCGAGCTTTACCACAGGGGAACTCTATGACCACCATGACGCCGAAGGCTTCATTACCCTCTACGGGCTTTCCACAAAGGTGCGGGCCCTCAAAGAACAGGCGAGAAGTCAAAAAGGCGGGAAAAAAGGGAAAAAATAAGAAAAATCGCGAAAAAAGCCCCTCATTGAGGGGTTTTTTGCATTTTCCAAAAAAAAATATAGTCAAAACCCGGAGAAAAGTGTATAATAGGGGAAACCGCATTTTCCCTACGGAATTTTGTGATGACGGAAACCCGGAGAATATCGATGGAAGAAAAGAATCTGAAAATCGTCGAATACTTTAAGGAAGAACTCCGCAAGCGAATCGTCAGCATCTGGTGGATCATTTGCGCCGCCTTTCTCGTAAGCGTCGGCCTTTACTGCTGGTTCAACCGCGCCGATTATCTGAAGAACCTCCAGATCTTCGCGATCGTACTTGCCGTCTTTATTTCGATCTTCGCCGCCCTGACCCTATCCTTTTATTATACGCGCCGGAAGAAATTTTTCGGCATCCTCGCCCTTTTGGATGAAGAGGACCTGCCCCTCGTTGAAAAACTCTACAACTTTGCCTGCATGTACGGGCACAGGAATCTGGGCGTCATCACGAAGGAAGGCATCGCGCTGATCCGGGGCTTTTTTATGTTCAAAATGATCCCGAGAGAAGATTTGATCTGGATCTATCAATACAATACCGACGAGAGCTACAAGGCCGAAAGGGTGCCCGCCATGGGCATTGTGACGAACCGCTCCGACATGTATTCGCTGCTCGGGTACAAAGTCACGAATTTTATGCGGAAAATGTACCCGAACATCTATCTCTCGGTCGAGGGAACGCTGCGGCACCGGGAATTGCAAAACCTCTTCGCCATGGATTTTGTGAAAATGGCGGAGGCCACGGGGAATTTTTCGAGACTCCCCACAAAATACGACGAAACGGCCGAGGGCCGCAAGCAGGTCGATCTCGGGACGCTGATCGACAAGAAGCGGAAAAAGAGGGTCTTTTACGGGAGAATCCGGCTCGTGTTTATTGTGTTGCTGCAGATCGGGCTCTTTCTCTGCCTGATCGGACTGGGGCTCTGGCTTCTTTCGAAAAATCCCACGACGGGCAGACAGGTTTTGAAGGTCAATCTCGCGTTGGGCGTTCTCTTCGTGCTGTTTATCCTGACCTTGATGATCAACTTTTTCCTGCATTTGCTGACGAGAAAATTCCTCCACAACGCGGTGTATTTTATCGTGCTCGTGATCTTTATCTACGGGCTCAAGAGCAGTCACCTCTACGACTATTTCAAAGACTTGAGCGACAGAGGCTACAAACGCTTCTTTTCCATCGTCTATGTGGGCTACCGGAACGAATTCTGGATCCCGAAACAGTCGGAATATCTCTTTTACGTGATCCCCGCGGGATCCCGGGACAAGAATGACCGGCGGGTATTTTCCCTGAAAAAAGCGGAACTCGCCAATACCGACCATGTCGATGACATCATCAAGAACGTAAACGTCAGCAAGCCTCTCTATCTGGCCCTTGATTTTTATCCCAACTCGGGAGCGGTGGAAAAAGCCGCGATCCTTGACCGGACAGGCTATGAGGAGGCCCTGGCCGCCCAAGAGAGCGCCGAAAAGGAAACGTTCACGGCCCCCGCGGATAACACGGAAGCGTCCGTACCCGAAGGCGTGGAAGCCCTGGAAAGCGTAGAAAGCGTGGAAAACGCGGAAAACGTGGAAAATGTGGAGAACGCGGAAAGCCAGGACGCCGGAATCGCCCCGACAACCGGGGAAAGCGTGGAAAACCCGGTTCCTTCCGGGCAAGCCGCAACAGATCCCGGGGAACAGCCGACCCCGCCCGATTCCCCGGAGACGCCGGCGGAAGCCGCGACGCCTCCGAAGGATTCCTGAGCGTTGACATACTGATGACAACAAGAACGCCTATGATAACAACGACGGCTTTTGGTCGTGACGGGCGTTTTTTATTCTGAAACAAGGAGAAAGATTATGGTAAAAAAAATCCTCAGCTTCCTGCTGCTTGTACTGACCACGGGGCTTTGCGCCGGAGAATTCAAAACGGACCCGAGGCTGCTCAGCGGAAAACTTCCCAACGGCCTCAGCTATTATATCCTGAAGAATGTAAAGCCGGAAAAAAAGGCGATCCTGAATCTTGTGGTCAAGGCGGGCTCCATTGAGGAAGAAGACGGGGACGAAGGAATTGCCCATATTATCGAGCATATGGCCTTTAACGGCACCAAAAAATACAAGAAAAACGACATGATCCGCTATCTGCAATCTATCGGGCTCAACTTCGGCGGGGATCTCAACGCCTATACCTCCTTTGACGAAACGATCTACAAGCTGATCCTGCCCACCGACGACAAGAAAAAATTCGAAAAGGGGGTCGGAATTCTGCGGGAATGGGCAAGCGAAGTGACTTTGTCCAAGGCGGACCTCGAAAGCGAGAAAAAGATCATCCTTGAGGAATGGCGGCTGCGGCAGGGTCTGGCCCAGCGCCTGGGGGACACCAGAAAAAAGGCCCTCCTCGACAATACCCGCTATTTCGACCGCTTCCCCATAGGGACCGTGGAAAGCATCAAAAAAGCGACGCCGGAGCGTTTGCGAAAATTTTACGAGACCTGGTACCAGCCTGAAAATATGGCCGTTGTCGCCATCGGGGACCTCGATATGGCGGAAACCGAGGCACTCATCAAGAAATATTTCGATTACAAGCCGAAAAAAGCCTATACGCCGCCGCCAATTTATCCGATCCACAAGATGAAGGACAAATACGTGATATTCAAAGATCCCGAACTGATGGCGACCGTATTTTATATCACGCGAATCGTCGAAAGCGAGGTCATCAACACGCCCGAACGCTACCGGAAGGCCAATGTCCACACGCTTTTGACCGGCATCCTCAATACGCGGATCGGAAATCTCATGACCGAAAGCGGGACGCCGCTCCTTGAGGGGGCCTTTTATTCCAGCGACTTCAACATTACCCATAAAATGGCGACTCTGGGCCTCGTCATCAAAGAGGACAGAACAAACGACGGCATTGTTATGGGTTGCGATATCATCAAGAGCCTGCTCGAAAAGGGCGTGTCCCAATTGGAGCTGGATCTCGAGAAAAAAAATCTCCTGAATTCCTTCAAAAATCTGCTGACCAATAAAGACAGCATTACCCACGAGCGCTTGGCCGAAGAGATCATCCGGCATTTCCTGATCGGGGAGAGCTATATCGGCATCGAGGAAGAATTCAAGGTTTTCTCGGAAAACATGGAACGGATCACCGTGGAAGAAGTCAACGATTACGCGAAAAAACTCTTTTCCGAGGAATCGCTCTATTTCATTTCGGCTTCGGACAAAAACAAAACGATACCCGACGAAAGCGGCCTCCGGACTCTTGTGGAACAGGCGGCGAAGGCGGAAACGACGCTGGATTTCACGATGAAAGACGTGACGCTGCCCGAGGCCCCCGTGACCCCCGGAACCATTGAGAGCGCAAAAGACGGCGCTTATGTCCTCGGAAACGGCATCCGGGCCACGACAAAAAGGACGGATTTTGACAAGGACAGAATCCTGATCCGGCTCTTCAAGAAAGAGGGGTCAAGCAACCTCGCGTATCCGGACTTCCTCAACAGCATCTTTGCCTGCAACATCATTTCCAATTCCGGCGTCGAAAATCTGGGACCCAAGGACATCGAGACCTTTATGAAGGGAAAAAATCTCTCGATCAGTCCCTATATCGAAGACTATGAGCAGGGCATCGAGATTTCCTGCGACGGCGAAGGCCTGATCCCGGCTCTCGAATATATGAGCTGGCTCATCAGAGCGCCCCGGGTCGACGAGGGGATTTTCAACAACGTGATCGAAGAGGTCGGGGAAAATATCCGGAATCGGAACAATTCCCCCGATATTCTCTATCGCGACGAAATCAGCAAAATCTGGAGCGGCGGACATGAAAGAAGGGTTCCCCTGACGCTTGAGGATCTGGCCAAAATAAACGGCGACGAGGTCCTGCGGATATTCAAGCAGAAATTCGGGAATTTCCGGGATTTCAATCTTGTCGTGGTGGGCGCCTTCGAGGAAAAGGAAATCGAAGGGATCCTGAAAAAATATTTCGCGTCGCTGCCCGCGTCGCTGCCCGTAGCGGCGCCGAAGGAACTGGGCCTGGCTATTCCAAAGGGCATCGAGACAAAGACCCTCGTCAAGGGCATAGACAAAAAAGCCATGGTGACGCTGATTTTCCCGTACAACGGCGTATACGGGGAAAACGAGAGGATCTTGTACGCGGCATTTTCCAAGCTCCTCAATATGCAGCTGACCGACGAGATCCGCGAGCGGCTGGGCGGCGTCTACGCCATTTCTTCCTCGGCCGCCCTTTCGCCGAACAACCACGGGGAAAACCGGCTGGTGATCCAATTCGCCTGCGAGCCCAAACGCGTCAAGGAAATCAAAAACGCGACGCTCAAAGTCGTCGGCAATATGAGCAGAACCCAGACGCCCAACTACAAGATGGAAAGCCTGTACAACAACTTCGCGCTTTCCTATCGCAACGACATCCTGCAAAACGCCTACTGGCTCAATTATTACTACCAGAAATACATGGTGGGCGAGGGCTTCCGAATCCCGACTCCGGCGGAATACAAGAAAATCGTGAGCGGAAAGCAGATCCTCGCGCTCACGAAAAAAGCGGTCAATATGAAAAACTATATCGACGTGACGCTGCTTCCCGAAAAGGAAGAATAGCGAAGGAGGAAAGATGAAAGCGAAACCTCTGTTGGTCGGCCTTTGCGTGCTATGCGCCCTCGCGCGGATCGCCCCCGGAAAAACTCCGAAAGCGGGAAAAACCACGACAACGACGACCACCACGACAACGACGGTGACTACCGTGCGGGAACCCGATTATATTCCGGTTCCCCCAAGGAGATATACGAGTAAAGAAGTAGAAATTGTGTTCGTCCTCGATACGACCGGATCCATGGGGGGCCTCATCGACGGGGCCAAGCGCAAGATCTGGAGTATCGTCAACGACGTCATGCAGAATATGCCCCAGGGAACCCGGGTCAGAATCGGCCTCGTAGGCTATCGCGACCGGGGGGACGCCTATGTGGTCAGAACCCACGCCCTGACGGAAAATCTCGACGAAATCTACGCGAAGCTTATGGATTTTGAGGCCATGGGCGGCGGCGACGAACCTGAAGACGTGCGCCAGGCGCTCCATACGGCCGTCAACAAAATCAACTGGTCCAAGGCGAGAAGCGGCGTCTCCCGCATCGTCTTCCTCGTGGGAGACGCGAGACCCCATACGGACTACCAGGATTTCCCGACGACGGTCGCGACGGCCAAAGCGGCCGCCAAGCGCGGCATCGTCATCAATACCATACAGTGCGGCAATCTGGGCTTGACGGAAAAATACTGGCGGCAGATCGCCGACAATACGAATGGACAATATTTCCGAATCGCCCAGGACGGCGGAACCAGGGCCGTGACGACTCCCTACGACGAGCAGTTGCGCTCGCTGGGGGATGAAATCGACCGGGTGTATATCCCCTTCGGCAAGGAAGAGGAGCGGGCCGTGGCCATTATGGCGGCGGCCGACAGGCTGGGCCGCATCAAAAGCGGCAGTCATCCGGAAGCGGCGGCGGCGCGAACCGTCAACAAGTCCCTGAACCGTCACGCCTATTCTTCCGACGACCTGATCCAGGCCCTGGAAAATAAAGAAATCCGTCTGAAGGACATCGAAAAATCCGAACTGCCTGCGGAGATGCAGGCCATGACCCCCGCGGAGCGGGAAAACTATGTGCAGGGCAAAATCGCCGAGCGCGGCAAAATCCGGGAACAGATCGTTTCGGTCTCACGGAAAAGGGACGCCTGGATCAAAGCCCACGCCGGAGAAAAGGCCGACAGCTTTGATCAGGCCGTATCAGACGCGCTGAAGGAACAGATCAAGTGAAAACAACCCGAATAAAAATGAAAAACCTGCGTCCAAGAAACGCAGGTTTTTTCACGCTCAATTTTCCGAAATCAATTTTTGGATCAGGACAATATGGGCGTCCAGCATTTTTTCCCAGCCATTCTCTCGGTCAAAGAAGACGCTACCGCTGCCGTCATCGCTTTTGGACCGTTCCAGCATGTTGTACTGATGGACATGGGAGGCCAGCACGACATCGGGCCGGATCGTCTTCAGGTATTCCAGCGAGCTCAGAAATTCTTGCTGCAAGGAAAGCGGAAGTCCGTTGGATTCCAATTCGTCCCTCGTCAGGCCGTTTATTCCCAAGCCGCCGTGCATAACGCAGGTGACGGTATTTCCGTTATGGACGGTTTCAATCAGGAATGTCGTCGTACCCGGCGTATGACCGGGGGTAAGGACCGGTTTTACCTTGACGTTTCCGAAGTCCAGAACGCCGTTGTAGTCATAGAATTTGTCAATCCGGAATCTGGGGACAAGATGTTCAAAAAGAATCAGGTCCGGGCGTTCCGTAAAGAAAAAGTGATCTTTTTCGCCGAGCCAGATCTCGCAGTCGGCGTATTCCTGGACGAGCTTTGCCGCGCCGCAGTGGTCAAAATGCCCGTGGGAAAGCAAAAGGGTCTTGATTTTCCCCGGATCAAAGCCAAGGGCGCGGATACTGTCAAAGAGCAGGTAGGCCGTTTCCTGAAAAGCCGTATCGATCAGGACCAGTCCCTTTTCCGTATCGAGCAGAAAACAGGATACATAGTTGTTTCCCACAAACCAAACGTCGCCGACGATTCTGAAGGGGCGATGGCGGAGGATCCATGGGTGGTCCACAAAATTTTGCAGTTTTTTGTTCAGTTCCTCCAGTCTTTTTCGGTTTTCTTCTGTCATATGCTTTTGTTCTCCTTCGTAGTAAATTGAAAAGATGACACAAAGAATACAAGCAAAATTTATGCCAATCAGATCACGGATTCAGTTCCTTCAAGCGTCTCCAAAGGGTGGAAGTGCTTATTCCCAGCGCCTTGGCCGTATTTTTTTTGTTGCCGGAATTTTGTTTCAACACATGGAGAATATAGCCGCCGTCCACTTTCCGGATGCCGTTTCCGGCGTTGATTTTGTACTGATCCCCGGGGTTTTCCGAGATTTCCAGCACCTCGTAGATGTCGGCCGCCGTGACAGTCGTCCCGCCGGTAGTCACGTCAAGGCGCTCGAGGAAATTGCTCAATTCCCGGATATTCCCGCGCCACTGCCGGTCGCCGAGGATCCGGAGGGCCTCCTCCGAAAAGGTTTTTTCCGGAAAGCCCGCTCTTTCATTGAGACAGGCGAGGAGTTCGGGAATATCCTCCTTGTGCTGGCGCAAAGGGGGAAGCGTCAGGTTCAGGACGCCGACCCGGTAATAGAGGTCCTCCCGGAATTTTCCCTCTTCGACGGCCTTCCAGAGGTCTTTGTTTGTGGCCGTGATGACCCGTACATCCACGGGAATGACCTTGTCGTCGCCGATGCGGGAGATCTCTTTTTCCTGCAATACCCGCAGGATCTTCGCCTGTACGGTCGGGGAGAGGTCGCCGATCTCATCGAGGAAAATGGTCCCTTTGTGGGCCAGCTCGAAGAACCCCTTCCGGCCTTCGCTTCTGGCGCCGGTAAAGGCCCCCTTCACATAGCCGAAAAGTTCACTTTCGAGGATACTTTCGGGAAGCGCCGCGCAATTGATGGCGACGAAGGGATAATTTTTCCGGTCGCCGGCGTTGTGGATGCTCTGGGCGAAGATTTCCTTTCCGGTTCCCGATTCGCCGCAGATGAGTACGGGGCTCGAAGAATTGGCATATTTCGCGGCCTTGCCCTTTATTCGCTGCATGACGTAACTTTTCCCGACGATGTCCTCAAAGGAATACTTCGCGTAATGCCCGCTGGAAACGGCGTTTTTCACGATATTCTTTTCGAGATTCAGAATCATGTCTGTCTCATGGATCATAAATACGGAACCGGCGTTATTTCCGTCGATCGTGAGAGGCTCCGTGTTCAGCACGATCTGCGTGTTGTTTACCGTGAAAAACTGATTGGTCAGTTTCTGCCCCGCTTTTCCTTTTTCGATGACCTCCCTGTGGGGAAAATAATCGAGTAGATAAATCTTTTCGTCGCCGTTCTGGCGGGGTAAATTGAAAATCCGTCTCGCGATGTTGTTGCAGCTGGTGATACGGCCTTCGGGATCAATCGTCACGGCCCCTTCAAAAGCGCAGTTGAGCACGCTGTCGATGAGCTCATAGCGCCTCTGGATGTCTTCCCAGGTTTGCAGCGTATAAAGCGCTTCTTTGGCGCTGTGCAAATAGGATTCGGCCGAGATGTCCACGTGGACGGCCGTGACGCCAAGTCTTCTTGCGGCCCGTACGACGCCGCCTCCGCCGACGACAACCTCGATGCCCTGCCGCGCCGCTTCCGCCACCTCTTTTTCGATGTAGGCTTCGCAATCGACTTCTGTGGTTTCCGCGAACTCCACAAATTTGATCGAGGGATTCAGTAGAGTCTTGTATTTGTCAAAATTGTTGATGCTGTTGTACCACCCCATAATCGCCACTTTATCGGATAACTGATAAGCTTTTTTCACAGGCTCGAAAAAGTCCAGAAAATTGTACTCCAGAGAAATCAGCGGCAGCTTGCAGTTCTGGCGGATAATGGAGACGACTCCTCCCCGGGCAATGATGATCCGCGCGCCCTCGGCCTGCAAGGCGTTCAGGCGCAGGGAAGCCTCGCTGATGTCGATAAACACCACGTCGATGGGATAAGCATTTTTGCGGAACAAGGCCTCGGCAAAGGCGATATGATCCTCGTACATGGTCACGTAACAAATTTTTGATCTTGCCATTTCTGTCTCCTTCGCGATATGTTTCAAATGAAATATTTCATTTCAATTATAATATTTCAAATGCGATATTGCAAGAGTTATTTTCTCTTTTTTTCGAAAAACAAAGAAATTTCTATGCTTTTTTCATATTGGCATGTTTTTTGCTTGGTAATTTTACAGAAAAGATGACATGTTCTGACCGAATTGTGGTGCAACATACAAAACCAAATCTACGTTAAATCATTGGAGGGATACTCATGAGTCTTACAGTAATCGGCTTTATGATGCTGATTGTCATTACGGCGCTGGTGCTCTCGAACAAGGTGAATCTGATCGCGGCCTTTTCTTTGGTTCCGCTGGTATTCGCCCTGATTGCCCGGGTACCGCTCAAAAAAATCACGGAATACGTCAATTCCGGGATCAGCTCGACCTTTACGACGGTGGTGCTGATTCTCTTCGCGGTTGCTTTTTTCAGCCTGCTGTCGGAAACGAATATGTTCGAGATCCTAGTCAACTGGATCCTGAAGGTATCCGGTTCCAATATCTACGTCATTATGGTCGTTACGGTCATTATCGCGACCATCGCCCATCTGGACGGATCCTTCAACACGACCTACCTGATCACGATCCCGGCGCTTCTGCCTCTGTACAAGAAATTGGGCATCAACAAGCGCTATCTGCCGATCCTGACGGTTATGGCCGCCTGCCCCATGACGGCCCTGCCCTGGAGCTCGGTTGCGGTCATGGTGGCTTCCTTTGCCCAGGCGGATCCCGTGCTCATGTGGCATGAACTGATGCCGCTGCAAGCGGCGGGCTTGGGCATCGCTCTGGTTTTCGCGATTGTCTTTGCGAAAATTACCGTCAGCGAACACAAAAAGACAGGATTCAAGATTTCGGATGAGAAAGTGGAAGTCAGCGGGATCGATTTCAGCAAAAATCCCTATGCCCGGCCGAAACTTTTCTGGGTCAATTTCTGCATATTCCTCGGCTGCATCCTGACCCTGTTCCTCGTGAAATTGCCGATTCATTATGTGTTCATGCTGTTTTTCGATATCACGCTGATCGTCAATTACCCCAATCCCAAGGATCAGAAGGATTTGATCAAAAAGTACGCGGCCACCATGCTGAACCCCTGCCTGATCTTCCTTTCCATCGGCGTCATGGTCGGCATCATGAAAGGAACCGGCATGGTCGACGGCATGATCAAGGCCATCATGTCACTGATTCCGGGCTCTCTCACCAAGTACGCCCATATCATCATCGGCTTCCTCAGCGTACCGATCATGATCTTCATTCCGTATCAGCTGTTTTACTCGTTCTTCCCGATTCTGATCGGAATCGGCGCTTCATTCGGATTTTCCCCGGTTGCCTGCGTGTTGCCCTTCGTGATGCTTCACGGGTCGCAGTGCTCGCCGATGACCGCCGCCGCCAATCTGTGCGCGGAATTGTCCGGATATGAGATTACGGAACACTGCAAGAATCTTCTTGTTCCCCTGTGGATTTCCTGCGCGGTCACCCTGATCGTCGGCATCTTTGCGGGATCCTTCTTCCTGCCGCTGGGCTGAGTTAAAAAAGAGAAAAAAGCGCTTTACCTCCCCCTCAACGAAAGTTATTTTACCGTTTTGGGGGAGATTTTTCATTTTCCTGTGGAAATTTGCGCCGGAAAGGTGTAGAATATAACTATAACTCAAGGGAGGAGGAAAAAGTTTGAGTAATCATATTCATGGAAAAGGCGGATACGCGGGAAAAATCATTCTGCTCGTGGCGGCTTCCACGGTATTTGCCGCGACGACCCTCGATCTTCAGCGAATTTTGCCTGCGGGCGTCTACGCGAAAGTGACGGGGGCCCTGCCTTTTTTGAAATCGGAAAAGGAAACGGCGTCGGCGGAAACAAGCGTTCCGGTCGAAGCCACAGCCCTGAAGACGGAAGAGACGGAACCAGTTGCGGAAAATCCCAAAACCGAGGCGATCGTGAAAAACGCCGAAGTCCTCTTGAACGATGAGGAGGCCCGGATCGCGGAATTGGGCGAAAAGGCGGCCGACATCAAGCAGAGCGTTTCCCGGGAAAAGGAGCAGGTTGCCGTAAACATCCGGGAAGAGACCGAAAAAATCGGCGAAACCATCCGTGAAGCGGAGAAATCAGCCGTAGCCGCCATAAAAGAACAGACGGCGGCGGCGGAAGAATTTGTCGAGGAAGAGATTCAACTGGCGTCAGCGGCCGAAACCAAGGCGAATATCCTCGAAACGGCCCCAAACAAGACGGAAATCGCCGCCGCGGAAGCGGAAAAAACGGAGATTCCGAAAGCGGTCTCCGATGTGTGTTTTACGAAAAACGCTTCCGTCAAAGTTTACGACAATCCCGAAAACCTCAACAAAGTGGCCGATACGCTGACCCAGGCCATGAAGGTCAAACTCCTTGAGAAAAAAGAGGTCATTACCGAAAGTGAAAAGCGGACAAAGGGCGCCGACGGGAAAGTCGTCGTCGAGAAGGTCCAAAATTCCGCCAATTGGGAAAAAATCAGCTATAAAAAGAACAATAAAGAACGAAGCGGTTGGATCCGCGAGGACAATCTGACCGACGATTTCCACTCGCTGTTCCCCGAGAGCTGGAAGGACCTGAGCTTCGCCAGGGTTGAAAAGCTCGAATACGCGTCAAATCCCAAAAGGGAGGTCAAGGGGATCTATGTCAGCTCATCCTCAGCGGGACTGGCGTCCCGGATGGAAAAGCTGATTGCCCTGACGCAGCGGACATCGGTCAACGCCTTTGTGATCGACGTCAAGGACGACTCGGGGCATTTGCTCTTCAAGATGGACGGCATGGAAAAATACAGCGCCGACGCCAATAAATACACCCAGATCAAAGACATGGCCGCCTTTATGCAAAAGCTCAAGGAAAACAATATTTATACGATCGCGCGGATCGTCTCGTTCCGGGATCCCGCCTACGCCAAGACGAACCCGGGCAGCGTGATCATCAACAAAAACACGAAACTTCCCTATACCAATGACGACAAACTTTCCTGGATTTCCCCCCACGACAGGACCATGTGGGAATACAACGTGGCCGTCGCCAAAGAGGCCGCCAAAGCGGGATTTAACGAGATCCAGTTTGACTATGTGCGTTTCCCGGCCGCCGACGGCGGTAAACTGGACAAAAATATCGACTATCGGAATAAGAGCGGCGAATCGAAACCCGTGGCCATTCAGCGCTATCTCCAATACGCGAGAAACGAGCTCTCCGCCGAAGGCGTCTACCTGAGCGCGGACGTGTTCGGCCAGATCGGCAGCATCCTGGACGATATGCAGATCGGACAGTTCTGGGAAGCCATCAGCAACGAGACCGACTACATTTCCCCGATGATGTACCCGAGCCACTATAAAAAGGGCGTATACGGCATCGCCGTGCCCGACAAGGATCCATACAACATCATTTACCGGGGCGCCAGAGACGCCGGCAACCGCAATGAAAATCTCGAATCCCCGGCGGCCATCCGGCCGTGGCTGCAGGCCTTTACGGCCAAATGGCTCAAAGAATACCAAAACTACGGCTACGATGAGATCGAACTTCAGATCATGGCCCTGGCCGATCTGGGCATCAAGGAATACATCCTGTGGAATCCGTCCAACAGCTATGCCGCCATAGAGAAAAATCCGCCCGTGGAAGAGGCCGCGAGTACGGATCCGGCTTCGGTCAAGACCGCGGAAAAGACTCCGGAAAAGACCGTGGAAAAAACCGAGGTCAAAAAAGAGACAAAAATCGATTTGACGCCTACGGAACAGACGCCCGCGAAACCCGCTGCGCCCGAAAAGCAGGCCGCTCCCGCTGCGACGCCGCCAACGCCCGCAAAACCCGCGACGCCCGCGGCAAAACCGAAACCCGTCCAGCAAGCCAAACCGAAAGCGCAGCCGAAACCCGCTCCGGCCACGACCCCGGCGCCGACGCCGGCCGCCCAGACAAAACCGGCCGGCGTCAAGCTCATTGACCGCTATAAAAAGGCTATCGGCCCCAAGGCGGAATAGATCTTGGACGGCATAATCATCGTACGAAAACCCGCGGGGATCACGTCCTTTGACGTGATCTGGAAACTGCGACGAATCTTGAAAGAGAAAAAAATCGGACATACCGGCACCCTGGACCCCTTGGCGGAAGGGGTCTTGGTTGTTTGTACGGGAAAGGCCACGCGCCTCGCCAAGGATATCGAAGCCCGCGACAAGGAGTACGAGGCGGGTTTTCGCTTGGGCGTCGTTACGGATTCCTACGATACCGAGGGAAAAATCCTCAAAGAATGCGAGGGATTCAGCGTCAACGCCGAGGATATCCGGTCGGCGCTCGTATCCTTTACCGGCAAGATAACGCAGAAGCCGCCTATGTTTTCCGCGGTCAAACAGGACGGGAAAAAGCTCTACGTACTCGCCCGTCACGGCGTCGAGGTGGAGCGGGAAGCCCGGGAAATCGAGATCAGCCGGCTGGAACTGCTCGATTTTGACGGCCGGGAGGGGACGCTTCGGGCCGTGGTCTCCAAAGGGACCTATATCCGAAGTCTCATCCACGATTTAGGGGAAAAACTGGGCCCCGGGGCCGTCATGCGCGCCCTCGTCCGGACCCGCTGCGGCGACATTTCCCTGGACCGGGCCCGTACGCTGGAGGAAATCAGCGCCATGGCCGGGGCTGGCGATCATTCCTTCCTGATCCCGACCGAAGACTTTTTCCCTTATCCGAGGCTCGTCCTCAGCGGGGAAAAGAACCATATTCTGTTCCGGAACGGCAATACGGTCGTGACTGAAGCGCCCGACGGACTTTACCGAATTTATTATGAAAATCAGTTTGCCGGCTTCGGCAAAATGCTGGGCAACCGGCTCAAAGGCTATCAATATTTTTAGGAGAGAAAAAATGAAGATTAAAAACATCGCCATTATCGCCCACGTGGACCATGGCAAGACAACCCTCGTCGACTGTCTCTTGAAGCAGGGCGGCGCCTTCGGGACCCATGAACTGGAGAAAGTGGTCGATTGCGTCATGGATTCCAACGACATCGAAAGGGAGCGGGGCATCACCATATTTTCCAAGAACGCCTCGGTCAAATACAAGGACTACAAGATCAACATCGTGGATACGCCGGGCCACGCGGACTTCGGCGGAGAGGTGCAGCGGATCATGAAAATGGTGGATTCGGTGCTCCTTCTTGTAGACGCCTTTGAGGGCCCCATGCCCCAGACGAAATACGTGCTGAAAAAGGCTCTGGAACAGGGCCACCGGCCCATCGTCGTCATCAACAAAGTCGACAAGCCCAATTCCCGGCCCGACGACGTCCTCTATATGGTCTACGAACTCTTTATCGAGCTCAACGCCAACGAGGCCCAGCTGGATTTTCCGGTCCTCTACGCCTCGGGCAAGCAGGGCTGGGCCAAAAACGCCCTCGATGACGAGAATACGGGCGTCATTCCCCTCTTTGAGTGCATTCTCAAACACGTGGACGACCCTGAAGGCGACGTCGAAAAGCCGCTGCAATTCCTCATAACCAATCTCGCCTACGACAATTACGTCGGTCAGCTGGCCGTGGGCCGGATCCACAACGGCGTCATCAAGCGAAACGAAGAAATCGCGTTGATCAAGCGGGACGGGACCGTAAAACGCGCAAAAGTTTCCGTGCTCTACGCCTACGAGGGACTCAAAAAAACAGAAGTGGAGAGCGCCGGCGCAGGAGATATCGTCTGTGTGGCCGGCATCGACGACATCGATATCGGAGAGACGCTGGCCGACGTCGACCATCCCGAGGCCCTGCCGCTGATCGACATCGACGAGCCCACGCTGGCCATGACCTTTCTGGTCAACGATTCCCCCTTTGCGGGCAGGGAAGGAAAATTCGTCACTTCGCGCCACATCTGGGACAGGCTGCAAAAGGAACTGCAAAATAATGTCAGTATGCGGGTCGAGCCCACCGACACCACAGACGCCTTTGTGGTCAAGGGCCGGGGGGAGTTGCAGCTTTCGATTCTCCTCGAAAATATGCGGCGGGAAGGATATGAGGTGCAGGTTTCCAAGCCCACGGTGCTGTACAAGGAAAAAAACGGAGAGCGGTATGAACCCGTGGAACTGGCCCTCATTGACGTAGATAACGGCTATACGGGCGTTGTCATCGAAAAACTGGGCGCCCGGAAAGGGGAATTGCTCTCCATGGTCCCGGGGACCGACGGCTACACCCGCCTCGAGTTCAAAGTCCCTTCCCGGGGACTGATCGGATACCGGAACGAATTCCTCACGGATACGAAAGGAACCGGCATCCTCAACCAGTCTTTCTATGACTACGAACCCTACAAGGGGGAGATTCCTTCCCGCAACCGGGGCGTCTTGATCGCCCTCGAAGCGGGAACGACGGTTCCTTACGCGCTGAACAACCTGCAGGAGCGGGGAACGCTGTTTCTCGATCCCGGCGTACCGGTGTACGCGGGCATGATCGTCGGGGAACACAGCCGGGAAAACGACCTTGTCGTCAATGTGTGCAAGACGAAAAAGCTCACCAATATCCGGGCCGCAGGCAGTGATGACGCCGTGCGGCTGTCGACGCCGCGAAAATTTTCCCTCGAGCAGGCCCTGGACTATATCGCCGAAGACGAGCTCGTCGAGGTGACGCCCGGAAATATCCGCTTCCGAAAGCGCATCCTCGATGACACGGCAAGAAAAAGGGCTAATGCCGCCGCTTTTAAAGAATAAGCCTCGGAATAACCCTCGAATCAAACGTTAAAATCAGGATAGAAGGAGGTATTGCATGAAAGTGATTCTTTTGAACGGAAGTCCCAACGAGCACGGTTGTACGGACCGGGCCTTGCGGGAAGTGGTGAAGACCCTCGGGAAGCACGGGGTCGAAAGCGAACTGATCTGGATCGGGAAAGCGCCCGTACCCGGTTGTATCGCCTGCTTTGCCTGCCAGAAGACGAAAAAGTGCATCGTCAACGACGAGGTCAACGAGGTGGCGGAAAAACTGGTCGCCGCCGACGCGCTGGTAATCGGGGCGCCTGTCTATTACGCCAGCGCCGCCGGGCAGATTATCTGCTTTCTCGACAGACTCTTCTTTTCGGCGGGAACGAAATTCGCCGGAAAACTGGGCGCGTCCATTGCCAGTTGCCGCAGGGCCGGAGCCACATGCACCTTTGACGAGCTGAACAAATATTTCACGATCAAGAATATGCCGATCGTGGCCTCCCAGTACTGGAACCAGGTCCACGGATACACGGCGGCCGATGTGGAACAGGACGAAGAGGGCCTGCAGACCATGAGAACCCTCGGCGAAAATATGGCCTGGCTGCTGAAATCCATCGACGCGGGAAGAAAAGCGGGCGTCCCCGCGCCGCAGTATGAAAAAGTCATCGCGACGAATTTTATCCGCTAGGAAAACACGGCAAAAAGACGGGCAAAAAAAGACTTTGCATTCTCCGTGAAACCTGATATAATAAGATACATACGCTGTGAAGATCACTGAATTTTGGAGGACGCCATGTCTAAGAAATTTTATTGCCTGATTTTTTCTTTTTTTGCGTTGTTGGGCAATATGGCGGGCGCGGCCGCGACGCTCTCCGAGGAGGATCGGGAAATCGCCGAGCTCAAATCCCAGATCCGGATCCTTGAGACAAAGCTGAAGGTCCTCGAAGACGCGAAAAAGCAAAAAAAAGGACGCGCCGAAAAGCCGACCGGGCAGGCGGCGGGGAAAACCGTCCCCGGCGGGAAAAGAGCGCCCAAGGTCGGGCTGGCCCTCTCGGGAGGCGGCGCCAAGGGACTTGTCCACATCGGCGTCCTGAAGGAACTTGAGCGAAACAATATTAAAATAGACTACATTACGGGAACGAGCATAGGCGCCATTATCGGGGCCCTTTACGCGGTGGGCTGGACGCCCGACGAGATCGGGGAATATCTCAAGGACACCGATTGGAGCAATCTTGCCTCCATCACCGTCAGCAGCGACAACATCCCGTTGGAGCGAAAATTCAACAAATTTGATTACATGCTGACGCTGCGCTACGACAAAAGATTCAAATTTTCCATGCCCAAGGCCTTCGTGGACAACGAATACGTGTATTTTCGACTGAAAAACGCCTTCGCGAAAGTCAAGAACCGGGGCAATTTCCAGAACGCGAAAATCCCGCTGGGCGTCGTGGCCACGGACCTCAACACGGGAAAACCGGTCCTCCTCCGGACAGGCGACATGGCCAAGGCCGTCGCCGCCAGCTCCGCCGTCCCCACGATCTTTGAGCCCGTGGAAATCGACGGAAAACTCTACGTGGACGGCATGATGTCCCAGAACATCCCCGTGCAGGCCGCCTATGACATGGGCGCGGACGTCGTCATCGCCTCCAATGTGGGCAATGTCTTGAAAGACAACGAAGACTACAACATCGTCGGCATCATCAATCAACTGATGGCCATTCCCGCGGCCGAATCCATGGAAGCGCAGAAAAAACTGGCCACGGTCTTGATTTCTCCCGACATGAGCGCCTACTCCGCCACCGACGCCAATAAAAACCAGACGTTTATCGAGATCGGCGAGCGGGCCGCCCGGGAAAAACTCGATGTGATCGCCCGCTTCCGGCGGCGCGGGGATGACGCGCCGGGGGTCATTCCCGAAAAGGAAACGATCTACATTGAAAACATCATGGTCAGCGGTCCCGTTCCGCCCAAGAAGCTGGCGATCCTGAGGGCGCTCCTGGATCCATTGCGCGGAAAGACCCTATCGGGGGCCGAGCTCCGGCAGCGGATCATGCAGATCTATGGGCAGGACTTTGTGGACGAGCTCTATTACCGGATCGAGCGGGATATCCTCTATGTGGACGTCTCCGTCAATCCCTCCAATCTCCTGGGCCTCGGCGTCAACTACCGCAGCGGCTACGGGACGACCCTTTCCGTAGGGACGGAATTTTCCAATATCGGAAAATTGGGGAATTCTACCTTTGTCAATTTGCAACTTGGCGACTATCTGGGCTTTGACGTCAAGAACTTTTTCTATTACGGCTCTTCAAACAAATTCGGCGTCTTCGCGGACCTGAGCTTCAAGGAAACGCCCTTTTATCTGTTCAACGGCGGCAAAAAAATCGCCGAATTCATCAACAATACGCTGAAACTGGAATTAGGCGTCGCGGCCAGAATCCGCAACAAGTTTTTCGTGACCTACGGCATCGACAGCCGCTACACAAAACTCGAACAGAAGATCGACACGAACCTCGCCGCCGTTCGTTCGGCGGAGTACGGCAAGAACATCAACAGCACATTTTTGCGCTTGACTTATGACAACCTCAATTCCCTCAAACATCCCACCTCGGGCTACAAAATCGATTTTTACCACCAATGGGGCGGCAGCTTTGGAAAAGGCGGCGCAAATTACTACAGCGCCCTCTACCAGATCGAGGCCTACCGGCCGCTGACGGAAAAATTCACGCTGAAGCTGGGGCTGGCGGGAGGGCTCGTCTCGGGCCGGAACGTCTACCGGGACCAGTATTTCAAGGTCGGCGGCATTGAGGACAATATCGAAAACGGCGAATTTTCCTTTATGGGCTACCGGGCCCAGCAACTGCTCGTCAAGCAGTTCCTGACGGGCCGGATCGGCGTCGAGCGGGAATTCTACAAGAACCTCTACCTCGGTCTCGATTTCAGCTTCGGCGCCTTTGAGGAATACAACAGCACCCAGGGCCGCTTCAGCAAAAGCGACATGTGGAAGGATCCCGTGCAGGGCGTGGGGCTCACGGCCCTTTACGAATCGCTCCTGGGTCCGGTCAAACTCTCGGTCTCCACGGACAAAAATTTCAAGCGTTTCGTGACCGAGGTCAGCGTAGGATACAGATTCTGATTATCCCATATATTAAAGGAGGCCTGGCTTCATGAAAGAAAAAGCGCTGTCCACCCGGACGATCCATTCGGGCGGGGAGGACCTGGCGAAAAAAATCGCGAAATCCGTTTCCGTGCCCAAAGTATTACCGATTTACATGAGTTCCGTATTTTCCTTTGACGACGTCCCCTCGCTGGAGAAACTCTATGAGGGGGAGGCCTCGGGCTATGTCTACTCGCGAATGGAGAATCCTTCGACCGAAGCGGTCTGCGAAATTCTCGCGGCGGCGGAATCAACAGCCGGCGCAATCGCCTTTTCCTCGGGCATGGCGGCCATCACGACGGCCATCCTGGCCTACGTGGGAGCGGGAGATCACATCGTCTCCTCCCCGGTCCTCTACGGCGGCGTCTACGACTTCCTGCTCAATGAAATCAAGCGCTTCGGCGTTGAAGTCAGCTTCGTGGATTTTGACCACGGGGATCTCGAAAAGGCCATCCGGCCCAACACCAAGCTGATCTATACGGAAACCATCTCCAATCCGCTGATGGAAGTGGCGGATATTCCTAGGATAGCGGAGATCGCTCACAGGCACAACTGCAAATTTGTCATCGACAACACCTTCGCGACCCCTGCCGTGGCCCGACCGCTCGATTTCGGCGCAGACGTCAGCGTCTATTCGACGACGAAATTCCTCGGCGGACACAGCGACATCATCGGCGGGGCCCTTTGCGCAAACAACGAAGAAATCGCGCGAATCAAGCGCCTTTCGGTCCTCTACGGCAACATCATGAGCCCCTTTGACGCCTGGCTCCTGGCGCGAAGCCTCAGGACCCTCGATCTCCGGGTCGCCAAGCACAGCGAAAACGCGCGGCAAGTGGCGGAATTTTTCGCGGGTCATCCGAAAATCGAAAAAGTATACTATCCGGGGCTCAAATGCTCGCCCTATTACGAACGCGGGCAAAAGCTCCTGATTGACGGCCGTTGCGGCGGTATGCTGTCGGCCGATATCGCGGGCGGCGAAGCGGGGGCGGCGGCGTTTATCAAGGCCTGCGAAAGCATAAAATTCGTACCGAGCCTCGCGGGCGTCAGCACGACGATCTCCTATCCGGCCAAGACTTCCCACAGGGCCTATTCGCCGGAAGAATTGAAAAAAGCGGGCATTTCCACGGGTCAGTTGCGCTTTTCCATCGGCCTCGAGGAGATCGGGGATATCCTGGCGGAATTTGACGCGGCCCTCGCCAAATGCTGAAACCACAGGGAGGAATACGAAAAAATGGACTTTAACGCACTGGCGGACCGGTATTACGACGAAATCCTGCAGACGGCCCAGGACATGCTGAGAATCGAAAGCGTCTCGGGAAATGAGCGGGAAATGGCGGAATACACGTTCCGGAAGCTGGAAGCTTTGGGTTATGACGAAGTCCGCTACGACAAGGTCGGAAACGTCATCGGCGTCATGAAAGGAAGCGGCGGCGGGAAATCCACGATGCTCAACTGCCATTTGGACACCGTCGAGCCCGGGGACGCGGCCCGCTGGAAGTACGGCCCCTTCAGCGGGGAAATCGCCGAAGGCAGGCTCTGGGGCAGAGGGGCCAGCGATACCAAGGCCACGTTCGCCATTTATGTCTGGGCCCCCTATATCTTGAAAAAACACGGTCTCCTGACAAAAGGGGATCTCGTTGTGGCAGGCGTCGTCTGCGAAGAAACCTCGGCCTTCGGATCCACCAATATGGCCGCGGACGGCTTTCTGACGGACTTTGCCGTCGTCGGAGAAGCCACGGAAAATGATATCGCCATTGCCTCCCGGGGCCGGATCGTCGTGGAGGTCAAAGCGGACGGGAAGTCCTGTCACGCCAGTATTCCCCATACAGGCGTCAATCCCTTCGCCTTTGTCGGAAAGTTTATCGAGGCCCTTGAGGGCTATCCCCACGCGGAGGATCCGCTCTTCGGAAAATCCACGATTACGCCCACGAAGATCGTCTCCTCGGAGCAGGGAACGAACCTTGTGCCGGGATCCGTGACGCTGTCCCTCGATTATCGCAGCGTACCATCGGAGACCAATGAGGCCATCCTCGCGAAGATCCAGGCGCTGGTCGACAAATGCGCCGTCCCCGGCGTAAAGGTCGGACTTTCGGTTCTGATGGTCGACGTGACTTGCTACAACGGATACCAAGGGAAGGGCCTGCAGGGGGAACCGTCCTACGCCATCGCGCCGGACCACGCGCTCGTCACGACAGCGAAAAACGCCCTTGAACGGCTGTACGGCAGACCCGTCAGGACAAAACCCTGGGCCTTCGCCACGGACTGCGGCCATTTCAGCCAAAGGGGCGTCGCCGTCATCGGCTTTTCCCCCGCGGAAATCAAATACTGCCACACGACGGAAGACAATATGGATTTGGGGATGTTTCGCGACGGAATCGCGGGGATGCTGGCCATTCTCGCGGACATCGGGAATTTGTGAAAAAGGGGCGTATGTTATACGCCCGTACAGGGGTCGTCTACTTACGCCCCTACAATTGAGGCAAGGGCTCGGGTGGGGCCACACGCGAAAAGACCGTCGCCGCTGCGACGGTCTTTTCGCTTGACTTGACTTCTATTCCTCAACCCGCATCAGCCCGGGTTAAAGGCGTTTTAAAAGGCGTATTTGACGCGAAGACTGGCGGTAATGCCCTGGCGTTTGCCGGCGTAGCCCTGCACGCCCAGATCGACGGTCAGTTTGCCTGTGGGGGTGAGCGTCACGCCCAGTTCTCCGATCCCTGTGGAGCCTTTGAGGGAAGGCGCGTCAATGGCGTATCCGAGAACGGAGGCTTTCGCCTTGCCGTCGGCTTCGTATTCATAGGAAAGAGCCGCGTAGGGGGCGACTTTGTCGCTCTTTTTGGACGTGAGTCTGCCGCCGAGGCGGATTCTCGAGGAGTTCACGTCTTCAAAGTTGACGACCGCGCCCGTCGAAAGTTTGACGTCGTCGCCTTTTTCTTTCGTGAAGAAATATTTGGCCGAAAGATCGAGGGAGGTTTTCTCCGAAATCTTCCAGTCGTAGCCGATACCGGCGTGGAATCCGTAATAATGAGCTTTGGCGTCATAAGTGGCCACGACGCCCGCCGATACGATGTCGTTGCTGTCATACTTGTTCTTGATGCGGCCGGCCCGGGCGGAACCCTCGAAGTAGAGATGTCCCGAAGCGCTTTCGGCGAGATCGATGCGGCCCAGCGCGCCGCCGCCGAAGTATTTCAGGTCGCCGTCGCCGTGAACGTGAGGAATCGTCGCCGTTACGGGATTGAAGGAGTTGTAGGTGTCATAGGTTCCTGTCCCATACTCGAAGAAGGCGCCCAGCGTGAGTTTGGAGTTTTTCAAGGCAAAGCCTTTTGTCGCGCCCGCGATGAGGTTGAAGCTCTTGAGGTCCACATGGGAACCCGTGTTGTATCGGTTCGTACCGCCTGAAGTGATCGCGAAGCCTTCGAAGTCGTAGGCAAAGTTCTTCGGGAAGGCCGACAGCAGGAGGTCGCCGCTCTGGTTCAACATGGCCAGGCCCGTGAGGTAGCCTTCGGAGTAGGCCTTGGCCTCAGGCGTAGTTTGTATGCCTTTCGGCGCGCCGTCGCCCGATCCCTCTTTGGGTACTACGATCGAAAGGGTTGCTCCGTCGTTCTCGATGTCAAAAAGGTACTTCAGCGCGCCGCCCCATGTTCCTGTGGCCTTTGTAGTGGCAGGGTTGGGAACAAGTTTACCCGTCGTGAATGATGTAGCGCTGATAAGGTTCAATTTGTCGCCTTCTTTGAGAGCGGGCGAGGAATTTTGCAAAATGACGCTGATCTTGGTCGTCGCGCTGATCGTGGCTGTGCCAAGAACCTTCAGGAATGTGAAGTTTGGACTTACAGAGGAACCGGTAAATTCGAGGGTAGCGCCCGAAGCTGTTAAATCCCCTGTCAGGGTATGGGAATCAATGACGCCAAACGTAGCGCCTGAAGCTACGCTTACGTTTCCTTTGATATCGGTTGCGAATGTGGCGCTGCCGCCGGTGATGTTGACGCCCCCCGCGGCCTTGAGTTCCGCGCCGCTGTAGGTGTAATCGCCGGCAGATACGGTCACGATTCCCGGCTCCGCGCCGGCGGCGATAACGACGTCTCCGGTTCCCTGGCCGTTAAAGGTTACGTTGTCGCCGTTCTCAAAATCAACAGCTCCGGCGATACCGTTTTCAACCCAGTTTGTGGTC
>JAISTB010000018.1 GCA_031272775.1 Fusobacteriaceae bacterium
TGCGTGTGTACGGCAAAACATTGGACATGAACTATACGCACATCCTCTACGATCATCCGGAGTATGACCTGAACACGGTATTTTTGCTTGATAAAGTTCAGAAGCACCAGGAGATAGACCAGACAGATGTAAAATACCTGCGCTCACTGAATCTGATCGACGGCAGAAGACCGAATCTGTTCATCTCAGCAAAGTATGATGACGCCGGAAAAGAGTTAATTGGCGACAACGCGAACGTCACCGATCACGTCACCAATCACGTCACCAATCACGTCATCGAAATCAGTGACACACAAAGGCAGATTATCGAATCCATTCGAGAAAATCCGGGCGTAACGATAGCAAAACTTGCGAATATAATTGGCATTGCCGAACGTAACATCAAAAGGAACATGAAGATGCTGCAAGACGCCGGAATTGTTGAACGTGTAGGAACGACAAGAAAAGGATGCTGGAAAATAATCGCTTTACCATCGAAAACAATCGCAACCAAGAAGGATGACTGAATGCGGAAATCAGATGACTGCGAAAGTTTCTCACGAATTAATCAAACCGAGAAATCTTGCCGCAGCGCCCGTTATGTTCCCCTTTACCTACGAAGTCTCAGGAGAATGGCTTTACCGGTCGGAAAGGCTCGTGACCGAGAAATTTGGGGAAGGACTGGGTTTTCGATGAGGAAGTGAGAGGGGGAGGGAGAGCAAATATTGAAGGAATCGAGGAGTGTGGTCGCAAATGAAATTGGACATAAACAAGTCAGAATTGACCATTATGGGGGTTCCTTTTGACAACAAAAAGGATTTTTGTTTGGTCTGGCACACGCTGAGCGTCAATATGTTCGAGGGGTGGGAACCAAGCCAGGAAGATGCTTTGCGCCTGAAGGAAAAAGCGGCGGCGCTATGGGAGGAAACAAATGATACCTTTGAAGCTTGAGACATTGCTGGAAGGACGCATAGTAGAACAGGATCGCGTGGAATACAAAAAGGGGTGGAATCCGAATGAGACGATTCACACCATCTGCGCGTATGCCAATGATTTTTCGAATACGAACGGCGGATACATCGTCATTGGCGTCGACGCCAAAAACGGCCAGCCTGTGCTCCCGCCTGAGGGATTGCCTAAAAATAAGCTTGACGAAATCCAGCGGGAGATTTTTCAATACTGCAATTTTATTGAGCCAAGGTATATACCTAAGCTCGAGGTATTAAAACATCAGAGAAAATGGGTGATATTTCTTTGGTGTCCCGGTGGAAACAGCGGTCCGTACAAAGTGCCGAAGGATGTTTTGGCCAAAGGCGGCGAGGATCGACACAAGGATTATTGGATTAAGCCGTTTTCCGTGAAGACCGTCGCGAAAGGTGAAGAGCTTGCGGAGTTATTTGAGAAATTCAGCTCCGTGCCTTTCGATGACAGGGTCAATCAAAAGGCGAAAATCACCGATGTCAGGCGGGCGTATGTGGAGGATTTCCTGCGCGAGAGCAACAGTTCGTTAATTAGCGAGATCAACACGCGCTCAGTAGAGGATTTGCTCGTCGCAATGGAGGCGGCGAACAGGACAGATGTCGGCGTCGATATCAGGAATATCGGAGTGCTGATGTTTTTCGAGCATCCGGAAAAGCTGGTTCCAGAGGCAAAAATTGAACTGATCCGCTTCCATACTGAAGAAGCGGAAGCTGGCGTTTTCACAGAGAAAACCTTCACCGGGCCTATTTTTAAGCAGGTGCGAGACACATTGGAATACATCGAAACAACGCTAATCGAAGAAAAAGTTGTGAAGGTCAGCGGAAGAGCTGAAGCAGATCGATTTTACAATTACGTGTATGATGCCCTTGAAGAGGTATTGGTAAATTCTGTATTTCATAAGTCCTACCTTATTCCTGAACCAGTTGAAATTCGTATTTACGTTGATTGCATCAAGATCATCAATTACCCGGGACCGGCAAAGACAATTGACATGGAGGATTTCCGTGCAGGAACGGCCATAGCAAGGCGTTACCGCAACCGCAGGATCGGTGAATTTCTGAAGGACATAGACCTGTCGGAGAAGAAATCCACCGGCATTAAGAAAGTGCTCACCGCACTCGCGCAAAACGGCTCGCCGCCGCCAGAATTCAAGACAGATGCAGAACGGAGCTACTTGATCTCTACGATTCGAATGCATGAGGGATTTGAACCTGCCGTCATCAAGGCGGTTGTTGAGCCTGAAGATGAACGCGGAGAGAATATGCAAGATAGTGCGGAAGATAGTGCGGAAGATGGTGCGGAAGATGGTGCGGAAGTTAAATTATCACAAGACAGGCTGGATGCGTTACTCGATTTTTGCTCTGAACCGCGTAGCCGAAAGGAGATGCAAGATTTTTGCGGAATCAAATCTGATGAATATTTCCGCAGGCGCATCGTTCTACCGATGCTAGCACTAGGATTGGTTCGTATGACTATTCCAGAAAAGCCGAATAGTAAGAACCAGAAATATATAAGAGTATGATGACGAATATCCGAATCGGTAATTCAAATACGAAGACCAGAATTATCATCTCCAACGCCGGTTCATTTCTCCCCGGTAGCATTGAGGCCGTGCTGAAACCGAGCTACACAGCTCCGTATTACCGCAACCAGCTGCTTGCCGAAACGATGCCCCGGTTCAACATGATTGATACCGTGCAAATGGGCACCCAGAAGGTGTTCCGCATTCAGAAGGAGCGATATTTCCCGCTGCCGGATTATGACCTCAGCGACCGAAAAAGGTAGTCGTCAAAGTCTACGGCAAAGTGATTGATGAGAATTATTTTACAAAGCAAACGGACTATGAATTGGATTCTTGCAAAGAATGATTAGCAGAGATTAGCAGAAGGATTAGCAGAATATCTGAATCTTCCAATCTATTCTGCTAATGAAAGCACTGAAAAGTGTCAACGGCTTATTTGACAAGATCAGGCTTGATCGACCGAAAATGCTCTTGACCGAGAAATTTGCGCTCAGATAATGACTTTGATGGCCCGGGAGAAATTGATGGAAAAGGAAATGAATCATAAGGAACTCCGTGAATATTTTATAGAACACTATAAACGCGCTAACCCTGAGGCGTCTGAAGACGACATAGAACGTGCATACTGGATGTGGACTTGTTTTGATCCAATTGGATCAAGACTTGATTTGAAAGCATATACTGTGCAGTTTAAAAGAGACGTAGAAAAAGCTAAGAAAAAAGGTGGAAGACCCTTAGAATAAAGAGCGCTACGTGTTCCCCGCGTGGGCGGGGGTGATCCTATTATGAAACCTGGAGGAAAAATATGCCTGTACAAACCTTGTTGCTGGAAGAAATGAGTTGGCTGCAAATCCGGGAAGGCGTCACGGCAGTGAGTCCCATCGGCGTTTTGGGAGACGCCGGTCTCGCAACGGCTGAACTGGGTGCGAGGCTGTTTAAGGCTTTGCAAGACAAAATGGAAGAAGAAATCCGGCGCCGCTTATCTTGCGACTGTTGAAGGGGAATGAGCGAGTCGCGCGTCATAACGTTCCGATTTTTGTAAAATCTAGCACGCAGAGGAAACTTTTGCGTCTTAAGACAAGGAGATGATACCATGCCCAAAAAAGCTTTGATCGTAGTGGACGTACAAAATGATTTCTGCGCCGGAGGCTCTCTGGCGGTACCCGATGCGGAAGCGATCCTGCCGGTAGTCAACCGGGAAATTGAGCGATTTCGAAAGGATCTCGACGCTTATGTCGTTTTCACAAAGGACTGGCATCCCGCCGCTCACTCGAGCTTTACGACGAATTCTCCGGAAGGCATATGGCCGCCCCACTGTGTGCAGGGGACAGTAGGAGCGGAGATCCATCCCGGGGTGATCGGCGAAGCCGATGTGGTTATATTGAAAGGCGAGCATCCGGAAGTAGATTCCTACAGCGCTTTTTTCGATAACAATAAAGCCTGGAAAACGGGGCTTGATGAATGGCTCCGGTCCAGGCAGGTTGAGACGCTCTATGTGCTGGGCCTCGCGACGGATTATTGCGTGAAATTTACGGTATTGGACGCGCTTTCCCTGGGATACGACGTCCGACTGATCGCTGACGGTTGCCGCGGCGTCAATGTGCGGCCTTCCGACAGCGCGGACGCCATCCGGGAAATGAAGGCGGCGGGCGCTGTCATCGCGTGAACCGGAACAATCAAGCGCTCAAAAATAGAGGACGCGCCAGCTGTAGACTTTGCCATGGACGCTGAGCGGAACCGGTTGTTTCGATGGATCCAAACTGTCCAGACACATAAACTCATTATTTTTGACGCCCACAATCAAAAGCCAATGCTGGTAGCCGCTTTTGTGAACCTTCACCCGCACGAGCGGAAATTTCCGCTCGGCAAGAAACTCCGAGATTCTTTTGCCGCTGACGCTCCCGGCGATGTGGATATGGATGTCGGGGTAGATTTTTTTGATGTGGTTCCAGATCACATCTCCCTGCTCCGTATAAACGCCTTCTTCGCCATCACGGGGAAGCCACTTTTTATAGATAAAAAAGACTGCGGCAATTATTATCAAAACGAGAACAAACTTTTTCTTCATAGGGAATCAACTCGGGGAAATTGCGACTTTATTTTATTGTACCTGTACTTTCGGAATATGTCAATCAAATTTTGCATGGGGAATTAAGCCGAATACCATTTCATAAAAATAAGGAGCGTGAACAATATGCTTATTGATTTATCCGTAAACGTAAACCGGGAAATGATTCAAAACATGAAATCCTACGCCGCAAAAGAGGAAGCCTTTTCCGTCCTTGATCTCTTCGGCCATCTGGGGACGCATTTTGACGTGCAGGACAAGGTTTTTGACCTCGAAAATCTCCGGCGAAAAGGCCGCGTGTTCGACGTAAGCGCCGTCACGGAAGGGGAAATCAAAGCTTCCAATATTGATCTGACGCTGGTAGAAGCGAAGGATTTTGTGATGTTTTACACCGGGACCCTGCAAAAAAAACAGTACGGCTCCAAGGAGTACTTTTCATCCCACCCGGAATTATCCTGGGATTTGATCACAGCGCTTACGGAAAAAGGCGTCTCCATGATCGGAATTGACGCGGGCGGCATAAGGCTTCCCGCCACCCATTCCAAGGCCGATTATTATTGCGCCGACCGGAATGTCTTTGTCGTGGAGAATCTGGACAACCTCGAAAAAATATTGCAGACGGTGGGATCGGGCGCGCCCTTCACAGCGGAAACCTATCCGCTTTCCTTTACTGGGGCGACGGGACTACCCTGCCGCGTCATCGCAAGAATCGAAGAGACGTCAGCAATAAAAATGGCGCACATCGCGCTCTATGTAAAAGATCTGGAAGCGGGCAAAAAATTCTACGAGACATATTTTCAGGCCCAAGCGTCCTCAAAATACCACAATCCCAAGACCACATTCCAATCCTATTTTCTGACCTTCGGGAAAGGCGCCGGAATCGAATTGTGCACAAGAGAGAATCTGAGCCCCCGCGCTTCGGGGGAATACCCACCGGGATTCGCCCATATTTCTCTGTCAGTAGGCGATAAAAACGCGGTGGATGCGCTGACAGAGCGCCTGCGAAAGGACGGATACGCCATCGCGAGCGAGCCCAGGACCACGGGAGACGGCTATTACGAGAGCGTCGTGCTTGATCCCGAGGGAAATCCCGTTGAAATCACTGTGTAGCGAGCAAATAGGAAGGGTGGTACAGCCCCGTAGGCGCGTAAAATTCATCGCCGGTATAGGAAAAGCCCAATTTCGCAAGAACCTTGGCGGATACAATATTTTTCGGGTTGTGTCCGGCGAAAAGGCTTTTCGCTCTGAGGGTAGTCTTTGCGAGAGAAATCACGGCGTTTGCCGCTTCCGGCGCAAAACCTTTTCCCTGGAACGCGCCGCGCAAATGGAAACCGATTTCATAGATGTTGTCATCGAGGTCATAGGGCCTGAGGCCGCAACAACCGATGAGTTTTCCCGTGGATAGCTCAAAAATCGGCCAATATTGAACGCCGTAGCGTTTCCCGTTTTCGATTTCCTTTTCGAGACGCGCCACGATGTCCCCTTCGGTAAATACGCCCGAGGCGCAAATGTATCGGGTTGTTTCCGGGTCTCCCCACAGCAGGCGGGCGAGCTCAAGATCCCCTTCCGTCCACCGGGAAAATCCGGTTCTTTCCGTTTTCATAAAATATTCCCGCATATTGCCTCCCTGCTTGTGTTATTGGGTTGCCGACGGATAGACGGCATGCTTTCTTGTATGAGTTCATTGTACCCGCACATTCGGGAGAAGTCAAGAAAAATCTCTTGACAAATACGTATTATCAACGTATAATATTACGTAAGGTGGTGATAACGATGACCAAAAAACTTACGCTGAGTCTGGATCCTTCAGTAATTGACTTTGCTCACAATTTCTCAAAAAAATCAAGCGTTTCGATATCGAAAATAGTCGAAAACTATTTCCGGGAATTGATGAAACCCGAGCCGGACGACATGAAGCGAGAAGTTATCGCAATGTGCGGGATATTGGCAGGCAGGAATCTACCGGACAAAAAACAAATGAGGAAGATTTTTCATGAAGATCACATTGATTGACCTGAACGTCATTTTGGATTGGCTGAGCAAACGGGACTGACGCCACAATCATTCCTGCGCAAGTTTCAATTTTGAATCCCGGTTGAAAAAAATTTGTTGACAGAAGCGATAAAAACCTGTAAAATATTAGGGTATTATTTTACCTTTCCCACAAAGGACCGTTACGTATAATTTTGTCTTACTTTATTCGGGAGGAATAAACAGTGAAAAAATATACGTTCATGCAACGAAAAGAAGATGTGGTCAGAGAATGGCTGCATTACGACGCCGATGGCAAGATCCTGGGCCGCCTCGCGGTGGAAATCGCGAAAAAGCTCATGGGCAAAGAAAAAGTGACCTTCACGCCCCACATTGACAACGGGGATTACGTGGTGGTAACGAACGCCGCCAAGATCGCGGTCACCGGCAAAAAACTTACGGACAAAATCTACTACAATCATTCGGGCTATCCCGGCGGACTCCGGAAACGCACGTTGGGCGTAATCCTCGACAAGCGGCCGGAAGAATTGCTGATGCTGGCTGTCAGCAGAATGCTTCCTAAAAACAAACTGGGCAGAGAACAGTTGACTCGTTTGAGAGTGTTCTCGGGTGATACACATGATCATCAGGCGCAGAATCCAAAAAAGGTTGAGTTTTAAGGAGGGAAATGACAGTGGCAGAAATCAATCAGTTCAGAGGAACCGGAAGACGGAAGACTTCCATAGCGAGAGTTAGACTGGTACCCGGCGGATCCGGGGTGGAAATAAACGGAAAGCAAATGAATGAATATTTCGGCGGACGGGAGATCCTGCACAGGATCGTCGAGCAACCCCTGATCCTGACCGAGACCCTGAATAAGTTCAAGGTTCTCGTGACGGTAAACGGCGGCGGCGATTCCGGGCAGGCCGGCGCGATCCGACACGGCATCGCGAGGGCCCTCGTGACCACCGACGAGACATTGCGGCCGGCCCTTCGGGAAGCGGGTTTTCTGACCCGGGATTCCCGCATGGTGGAACGCAAGAAGTACGGGAAGAAAAAGGCCCGGCGCAGTCCCCAGTTCAGCAAGAGATAAGAAGATCCGTAACAAACAATCCCGGAAAGAGATTTTCCGGGATTTTTCCATTGTTTGTCATATACCAAATATATCTTCCTCCAGCTTCGTTTCCAAATATTGAATGGCCGTTTCGGCCATTTTTTGGGCTTTTTTCCGCTTGTCCCGGATCGGCGGGTCCGGCCCTTTCATGACGCCGAAATTGGGGCCCATGGGCTGAAGATTGTCGTTGTCGGTCGTGATATAGCGGATAATGGCCCCCGTGGCTGTCCGTTCATCAAGAATAAAGGGCGGCCGCCCTTTGATTCTGCGGGCGATGTTGATCCCCGCCAGGGCGCCGGTGGCCACGGCGCAGACATAGCCCTCCGCGGCGGTCAGTTGACCCGCGAACCAGACGTTGTCCCGGGACTTGAGGCAAAGGCTGCCGTCAAGGAGTTTTGCCGAGTTGATAAACGTATTCCGGTGCATGACGCCGTAGCGGACAAACTCGGCCCGCCGCAGGGCGGGGATTAAGGAAAACACCCGTTTTTGCTCGCCCCACTTGAGGTTTGTTTGAAAGCCCACCAGGTTGTAAAGTCTGCCCGCGCCGTCATCCTGCCTCAGTTGCACGACGGCGTAGTCTTCCCGGCCCGTCCGGGGATTCGTCAGCCCTTTGGGCTTCAGAGGCCCGAAAATCAGGGTTTTTTCTCCGGTGGCGGCGATTTTTTCCACGGGCATGCAGGCGTCAAACAGCTTTTCCTTCTCAAAGACTTTGGGCGGGACCCGCTCCGCGGCGAGGAGTTCCCGATAAAATATCCCGTATTCTTCTTCGGTCAGAGGGCAGTTGATGTATTGGCCTTCGCCTTTGTCATAGCGGGATTGCAGGTAAGCGTGGTCCATATCGACCGATTCCGCCGTCACGATGGGAGCGGCGGCGTCATAGAAATAGAGATATTCGCTCCCGCACAGCTCCCGGATCTTCGCCGAAAGCGTCTCTGAGGTCAAAGGCCCCGTGGCCAGCAGCACATGGCGGTCTTCGGGAATTTCCGTCAACTCCCGGGCGATCACTTCGATCCCCGGCGTCCTGTGGATCTCTTCGGTCACGGCCCGGGAAAAGCCCTCCCTGTCCACGGCCAGGGCCTGTCCGGCAGGGACGGACTTTTCGTCCGCGATACGGATCAAAAGGGAATCCAAAAGCCTCAATTCTTGTTTCATGAGGCCCGCCGCCTTTTCGATGTCGTTGCTCCCGAGGGAATTGCTGCAGACGAGCTCGGCAAAATCCGGCGAATGATGGGCCGGCGTAAATTTTTCCGGCTTCATCTCGTATAATCTGACGGGGATGCCCCGCTTCGCCAGCTGCCAGGCGGCCTCGCAGCCGGCGAGACCGGCCCCCGCCACGACGACGTAATCTGTCTTGATCATGTTCGACTCCTCGATCTGAAAAAGGGGCGAATGTCTTCGCCCCCGCTCCTATTTGGATTTTGTGGTTTTCTTCACCGTGATTTTCTTGGCTTTCGCGGCTTTGCCCGCGGTTTTGGTCGTTTTTGCGGTTTTTACGGTTTCGGCGGCCGTTCCTTCCTTTTTCGGCCGGTCGATTTTCTTGATATTTTTGCAGTCGGGGTATCCGGTGCAGGCGAGGAATTTTCCCCAGCGCCCCCGCATGATTTTGAAGGGTTTGCCGCATTTGTCGCAAACGCCCGCTTTGGCCAGGATCGCGTCGTCTTCGGCCTTCAATTTGTCCATAAAGGCTTTCAGCTGCACGACGCCGTCGACAACAGTTTCGGTCCCGCTTGCCAGCATTTTCCGGATTTCCGGCGGCAGAGGCTGACGAATCTGATCGCTCTCATAGCGCTCGCTTTCGAGGTAACTGCCGAATCGGCCAAGTTTCAGCAAAAGCCGCGCGCCGTCCTCGGTAAAGACGTCTGTGGGTCTGCCTTTTCGGGCCTCTTCCCGCTCCGCCACCGCTTCCTTCACATGGATTTCCCCATTTTTGAGGTCCTCCACGGGGATATCGATGCCCCGCAGGGAGATCTTGTAGTCGCAGGGTTGCGCTTCGTCGGGGCAAGCGAGATAGCGGCCGTAACGCCCGCTTTTGAGGATCATTTTCCCCGCGCCGCACGTACAGTCGACGTCGGAGGCGACGATTTTCGCGTTTTCCTCCTCGACAACCGTCGCGAATTTGTCGATGTCCTTCGTCAATTCGTCGTTGAATTCCGTCAGGACCCGGACCCAGTCCTTTTCCCCTTCGGAGATCTGGTCGAGGTCCTTTTCCATCTCGGCCGTAAATTTGATGTTCATGATATCGGGAAAATGGTCGTCCAATTTTTCCTTGACTTCATAGCCCAATGACGTGGGCACAAGGCTTTTTCCGGAGTTGATTTCCACATATTCCCGCTTTTTCAGCGTATCGATGATGGACGCGTAGGTCGAGGGGCGTCCGATGCCCTCGGCTTCCAGTTTTTTCACCAGGGAGGATTCCGTCAGCCTGGCCGGCGGTTTCGTGTAGTCTTCCTTCGTCAGGAGTCGGTTGAGCTTCAGGGTCTCGCCGGTCTTGATGTCGGGGAAATCGCCGAGAGGCAGTTCGTCCTCGTCCTTGAAGACTTTGTAATACCCGTCAAACGTGATTTTGTTCAGCGCGCCGCGGAACTGGTAGCGCCCCCGTTCGACGATCAACTCAAACTGGTCGTATCTCATGGGCGCCAGCTGCGAGATCAAAAAGCGCTCCCAAATCAGTCTGTAGAGCTTTTCCTGGTCCTTTTCGAGGTATTTGGCGGCGATCTCGGGCGTCAGGGCGATGTCCGTGGGCCGGATGCCCTCGTGGGCGTCCTGGATGTTCTGTCCTTCCTTGGCCTTGGCTTCCCGGCTGTGGCCCACATAGGCCTGGCCGAAATTTTTGAGGATATAGGTTTTGGCCATATCCTTCGCTTCCGCCGAGATCCGGGTCGAATCCGTTCTCATATAAGTGATCAGCCCCACATGGGCGCCTTTGACGTCGATGCCCTCGTAAAGGCCCTGGGCGATCCGCATGGTCCGCGAAGGGGAAAATCCCAGATACGAAGAGGCCAATTGCTGCAGGGTGCTCGTCTTCAAGGGAAGCGGCGGATTCTTCGACCGCTTGCTTACCTTGGCCTCGATCACCGTAAACTCTTTTTTCTCGACGCTTTTGACGTCGAGGACGACGGCTTCGTCGGTCACCCGGTCGACTTTTTCCCCGTCGGCCCTGTAGAGGGAAAGCAGAAGCTCGTGGGGAAACTCCCCCTTGATCTCCCAGTAGCGGACCGGCACGAAATTCCGGATCGTATCCTCAAGGTCGCAGATGATCTTGAGGGCCACGGATTGCACGCGGCCGGCGCTGGTCTTGCTGGAAATGCTCTTCCAGAGAAAGGGGCTGATCCCGTAACCCACGAGCCTGTCGAGGATCCTGCGGGCCTGCTGGGCGTTGACCTTGTCCATATCGATCTTCCGCGGTTTTTTGATGGAGTTGCGGACCGCGCTTTCGGTGATTTCATTGAATTCGATTCTGTTTTTGTCGTTGGGCGGCAATTTCAACAGGTCGGAGATATGCCAGGCAATGGCTTCCCCTTCCCGATCCGGATCTGAGGCCAGATAGACTTTGTCCGCTTTTTTCGCGAGGGTTCGCAGCAGTTTCAGCGTTTCCCCCTTTCCTTTTATGGTGCCGTAAGACGGCTTGAAATTGTCCTTGACGTCGACGCCGAGCCTGCTCTTGGGCAGATCCCGCACGTGTCCGTTTGAGGCCACGACCTTGAAATCCGCGCCGAGGATTTTTTCTATGGTCTTGGCTTTGGCCGGCGATTCCACGATCACCAGATTCTTTTTCTCCAATTTTACCTCCTTCACTGTCTCCCATTTTTTCGCTCCGCGCGCCGAAAGGGCCCGCGTTTTCTATGTTCAGTCGCGCTGTTCAAGTCTTTGTTCAATTTTTCCGCCGGTATTTCCCGCCGGCGATACTGACGACGATCCGCTTGATCTCCAGATCCATAAGGACCGAAAGCAGATCGGGGGTCTTGATGCCAGTAGAGACGATGAGCTCGTCGAGGGTCTTTTCCTTGACCAGTTCCCCGTAGACCCGGGATTCCAGTTCCGACATCCGGGGCAGCATAAATTCTTCTTTTTTGCCGTCCCAGCCGTATTCGTCGAGGATGTCTTTGGCCGAGGTCACGAGCTTCCCCTGGGAGCGCTTGATCAGATTGTTGCAGCCCTCGGACGAAGGGGAGAAGATATCGCCCGGCACCACGAAGACGTCGCGGTTTTCCTCGAGGGCTATGCCCGCGGTAATGAGGCTCCCGCCGGTTTCCTGGCTCTCGACAATGACGACGCCGCGGGAGAGGCCGACGATGATCCGGTTTCTCAGGGGAAAA
Organism: Fusobacteriaceae bacterium; assembly: GCA_031272775.1. Taxonomy (NCBI): domain Bacteria; kingdom Fusobacteriati; phylum Fusobacteriota; class Fusobacteriia; order Fusobacteriales; family Fusobacteriaceae; species Fusobacteriaceae bacterium. The sequence continues at coordinate 11,952 of JAISTB010000018.1, forward strand.
TTGAAGTTCGTGGGTTCCGTCCCCGGCGGAAATTCACTGACGAGCAGGCCTTCCTGCCCGATTTTCTCGTAGAGGCGCTTGTTGATCTTCGGATAAATGACGTCGAGCCCGTTGCCCAGGACCGCCACCGTTTCCCCGCCCTTTTCCAGCGTCCGCCGGTGACATACCGTATCGATGCCCATGGCAAGACCGCTGACCGTGACAATGCCGCTGTCAGCGAGACCTTCGACGATCTTTTCGCAGGCCATGGTCCCGTAAGCCGTAGCCTTACGGGTGCCGACGACGCCGATCTTCCGTTTTTTCAGCAAAGCGATATTTCCCCTGTAATAAAGAAATACCGGCGGTTGGCTGATATTTTTCAAATCTTCGGGATAGTCGGCGTCGGTGAGGTTAATGACCTTCATCCGAAGCCGGATCAGTGATTCAATCTCCTTGTCGAATTCCCGGTTGAAGGACTCCGAGTCCGCTTCTCGCAGCTTGCGTATCTCGGCCTCCTCCAATTTGAAGTATTTTCGTAAATGGACGTCATCGAGACGGGCGACGTCCGAAAAGCTTTTTACGTTTCTCATTAAGGATCGAATGACAAAATCTCTTATCCCCAATACCCGCAGTTTGTACCAGTTCACATAAGCCTCCCCAATGTTATCGTTGATATTATTGCTATGTTTTTGTTTAATTCAGTTTTGCCGCCACCTTGGAGAGCATATTGTTTATGCCCTTGGACGAGGGAAAAGCCCTTTTGCCGTTGAGCAGCGTCTCGTAGGCGCCGGCGTAGTCTCCGATCTCCATGTAGATGCCCCCGATCCCGAGGTAGACGTTTTCGTCCTTGCGAAAATTGAGATAACTGTTGAGATCGGCGATGGCGTTGCTGTAATTCTTGAGAGCCCGGTGGGCAAGCCCTCTGCCGAGGTAGGCCTCGGCCATGTTGCCGCGGCTCTCCAAAACCCTGTCGTAATAATCGACGGCCGTCTGGAAATTGCCGGTCATCCGGGCCGTGGTGGCCGCGCCGAAGAGATTGGGCACATAGGATGTCCCTTTGGAAAAGACCTTGAAGGCCTTTTCGTATTTCCCCAGCATAAAATACTCGTTCCCCAGCATAAAGATCAGGTTCGTGTCCCTGCCCGTGGCGTTGAGGTAATCGTCCAAAGCCTGGTCAAAACCGCCGATCTTGCCGTTGCTGTCGATGTTGATGAGTTCCTGGTTGCGGAATTCCTGGATGTAGCGGGACATTTCGCCGCCCTCTTCCTCCGCCGCCGTCGCGGGCCTGGCCGGCTGAAGGATCCGGGTTTGCGTCGCCGGTTCCCTTGCCTTGCGCTCTATCCTGCCTTCGGTCACGTTCCGGGTGAACTGCCAGCTCCGGTATCCCGCCGAGGCGACGAGGCAACCCAGACACAGGAAAATTCCCGTTATTTTTTTCATGTCCCGTCTCAACTCCTCTGAAATCGCGGTAAATAAAAAAGTTCTCCCGGCGACCGAATCTTGTTCAGCTTTATTATAAAGAAATCGGCATGATTTGTCAATCCTATTTTTTGGCGGCCCCCTTGCGGGATACGCAAAAATGGGATATAATGGATTGGGGGAATCAAAATTTATTTTTAACCTATATCCATTACGGAGGGATGCGCAATGAAAGATATCGAAAAGAAGGGACTCGGCACAAAAAGCATACACGGCGGACAACACGGCCGCAATGTCTTCGGAGCGCTGGCCACGCCGATCATCCAGTCATCCACATTTACATTCGAAAACGCGGAACAAGCCAGACGGCGCTTTGCCCTGGAAGAAAGCGGTTATGTCTACAGCCGGGCGGGCAATCCGACGCTGACGGTGGCGGAGGAAAAAATCGCCCTGCTGGAAGAAGGAGAAGCGGCCCTGGCCACATCCTCGGGTATGGGGGCCATTTCCGCGACGCTCTGGACCTTCCTCGCGGCAGGCGACCACGTCGTCACGGACAAAACGCTCTACGGCTGCACATTTGAGCTCTTGAACCACCACATGAAGCGCTTCGGCGTCGAGGTGGACTTTGTGGACGCGTCGGATCCCGCCGCGGTCCGGGCGGCCATGAAGCCCAACACCCGCGTGATTTACCTGGAGACCCCGGCAAATCCCAACATGAAGATCGTGGACCTCGAAGAAATCGTCAAAATCGCCAAAACCAATTCCAATACGCTGGTCATCGTGGACAACACGTTCGCGACGCCCTATGCCCAGACGCCGCTGACGCTGGGTTGCGACCTCGTCGTCCATTCGGCCACGAAATACCTCAACGGCCACGGGGACCTGCTGGCGGGCTTCGTGGCGGGGAAAAAAGAACTCGTGGACCTGGTCCGGGGCGTCGGGCTCAAGGACATGACGGGCGCCGTGCTGGCGCCAATGGAGGCCTATTTTATCATCCGGGGACTCAAGACCTTTGAGATCCGGATGGAAAGGATCTGCGACACGGCCATGAAAGTCGCGGAGTATCTGGCCGGGCATCCCAAGGTTGCCGTCGTGCACTATCCGGGACTGCCGGGTCATCCGGGCCATGAGACCGCAAAGAAGCAGATGAAAAACTTCGGGCCCATGATGGCCTTTGAGCTCAAAGGGGGCCTCGAGGCCGGGAAAAAACTTCTGGATCATGTGGAACTCTGCGCGCTGGCCGTAAGCCTCGGCGACGCCGAAACCCTGATCCAGCATCCGGCTTCCATGACCCACGCGACGCTGACGCCCGAAGAGCGGAAGGCGGCAGATATCGCCGAAGGGCTGATCCGGCTTTCCGTAGGGCTCGAAAACGCCGAAGACATTATCGCGGATCTCGACCAGGCCCTCGAAAACGTGTAGAAACTGTACGCACATTGTATATAAAAAAGGGGCGATGCCCCTTTGTGGCTCATTGACTGATCGAAGAAATCGGCTCATTTTATTGAAAAAATGAGCCGATTTCTGATCGTATCATGCGCTGATTTTACTCCACCCGCAGCGAAACTTCGCCGAGATGGTCAAATATCGCCGTGACGACGTCTCCTTTGGCGACTTCGATGACGGGGGCGAAGGCCCCGGAAAGGACCACATCCCCGGCCTTGAGCTCGATGCCGTAGCCCCGGAGCTTGTTGGCGAGCCAGCAGACGGCGTGAACGGGATTTCCCATGACGCTGCCGCTTGCGCCGTTTTGGACGAGGACGCCGTTCTTCATGGCGCACATGCCCAATACCCGCAAGTCCAGTCCGTCCAGGGGGACGATCCGGTTGTCGAGGACAAGGGCCCCGTAGGAGGCCAGGTCCGCCACCGTATCGGGGAGCTTGATCTTCCAGTCCCTGAACCTGCTGTCGACGATCTCAAAGGCGGCGGAGATTCCCGCCGTGGCTTGAATGACGTCCCAGGGCGTCACGGGGTTCTTTCCGGCCGGAAAGTTCTTCCCCATGATAAAGGCGATCTCGCACTCGATCCTCGGGGCGAGGAATTTGTCCATTTGAAGGACGCCGCCGTTTGTGAGCAGGCCGTCCGAGGTGATGACGCTGTAATCGGGCTCGAAGACGCCCATCTGCTTTCGGATGCCTTCGCTGGTGAGTCCGATTTTCTTTCCGATCTCCGTGCAACCGCTCTCTTTTTTCAGGCGGAGGAAGTCCAGCTGGATGGCGTAGGCTTCCTCGACGGTGATGTCCGGGTAGCGCTCCGTCAAGGGCGCTACAGGCTTTTTCGTTTTCCAGGCCTCAAACAATTCTCCGGCCAGTTTGCCGCTCAGACTCTTCTCCATGGCCCATCCTTACACGTTGTCGTCTTTCTGTCCCGGCACGAGAACCAGATCGCTCTCATCCACGAGATACTCGTCTTTATATTCGTCGCAGGGCTTGCAGACGGGCAGAATATAGACCTTCTTGTCCTTCACGCCGACTTTGGTGACCTGAGCGCCCACTTCGGCGGCGTTCTGGCAGATCCCGGCGAGACAGTGGGGCGCTTTCCTGCCCTGCTGTTCTTCCCAGTAAGCCAGCCAGGATGCGTATCCCTTCGGATGATTGGACCCCGCGCTTTTTTCATTTTTGACTGTTATTTTTGCCATGTGAAACCTCCTTTTTCAATATCTTAAAAATTTTTGATTTTCTTTTTCAAACCGTATTTGCCGGTTTTGGCCGCTTCAATTATATCATTTCCGTCGAGCCTTGTCAATGCCCGGTCCGTCCGTTCATTTTTTCCCGTTCATTTTTTTCAGAACGTCCCGGATGGCCTGCTCGATACTGGTAAAGCCCTTGATTTCATCTTTTGTGACAAAGGCGTCGATTTCTTTTTTCGTATAGCCCAAGCCCTCCAGCGCCTCGTACAATTCCTCCTCGATCTCGAGATAACCCATCCTTGCCCGGCCTTTCTCTCCGCCGGACAATTTGGCCAGCGTCTTGATTTTTCCCTTGAGGTCCAGAATGAGCTGTTGAGCTTTCTTTTCTCCCATCTTGGGCACTTTCTTGAGATTTTTGTAGTCGTCGTCGGCCACGAGCTCGCAGATCGTCTCGACGTCAAAGGTGGACATGACCGAAAGGGCCAGCGTCACCCCGATGCCCTTGACGCCCATCAAAAGCTCAAAGAGCGTCTTTTCCCGCTCCTCGAGAAAACCGATGAGCCGGAAGCTGTCTTCCTTGATGTGGTTGTAGATGTAAAGCCGCGCCTTTTCCCCGACCGTAAGGTTGTCGTAGGTCAAAAGGGAAATGCTGACGCGGTAGCCGGCGCCGCCGACGTCAATGGCCGCGTAATCGGGTTTTTTAAAGGCCACTTTGCCCTCGAGATATTCGAACATATGCGCTCCTTGTCAGGAAATCTTTTTTTTCAAAACCGCTTTCTTTTCTTTTACCGCCACCCGTTTTGCCGTTTGCGGCAACACTTTTTTCAGGTATTCTCCCGTGTAGCTTTTTTTGTTTTTCATGACGTCCTCGGGCGTCCCTTGGGCCACGACGGTCCCGCCTCCGGCCCCGCCTTCGGGACCGATGTCGATAATGTAATCGGCCGTCTTGATCACGTCGAGGTTGTGCTCGATGACGACGACGCTGTTGCCCATGTCGACCAGACGGTTCAGCACGCTGAGCAGCTTTTTGATATCGTCGAAATGGAGCCCCGTCGTCGGTTCGTCGAGGATATAGATCGTCTTGCCCCGAGTGGATTTGGAGAGCTCCGTGGCGAGCTTGATCCGTTGCGCTTCGCCGCCCGAAAGCGTCGTGGCCGGCTGGCCCAGCTTGATGTAGTCGAGACCCACGTCCACGAGGACCTTGAGTCTTTTTTCCAGGGCCGGAATGCTTCTGAAAAATTCATAGGCCTCTCCGACGCTCATGTCGAGTACATCGGAGATGTTTTTCCCCTTGTAGTAGACGTCCAGCGTTTCTTTATTGTAGCGTTTCCCCTTGCAGACCTCACATTCGACGTAGACGTCGGGGAGAAAATTCATCTCGATCTTGATGATGCCCGCGCCCTGACAGGCCTCGCAGCGCCCGCCCCGGACGTTGAAGGAAAATCTTCCCTTGTCGAAGCCGTGGAGCTTGGAATCCCGGCTCTTGGCAAAGAGATCCCGGATATCGTCAAAGAGCTTCGTGTAGGTGGCGGGATTGGACCGCGGCGTCCGCCCGATGGGGCTCTGGTCGATGTCAATGACCTTTTCCAGGTGCTCGAGACCCTGGATTTCTTTGTAGGCGAGGGGATAGAGTTTTCCCCGGTTGAGTTTATTAAAGAGGGCCGGATAGAGCGTCTGGTTGATGATCGTGGATTTGCCGCTCCCCGAGACGCCGGTCACGGCCACGAAGACCTCGAGGGGGATCTCCACGTCGATATTTTTGAGGTTGTTTCCTTTCGCGCCCACGAGCTTGATTGACTTGTCCCAGGCCCGTCTCCCGGCGGGGACGTCAATTTTGAGCTCCTTTTTGAGGTATTTTCCCGTCAGGGACGCGGGATTTTCCATGATCTCGTCGGGCGTCCCGTGGGCCACCACGTCGCCGCCCTGATCTCCCGCGCCGGGGCCGATATCGATGATTTCGTCGGCCGTCCGCATGGTCTCTTCGTCATGCTCGACGACGATCAGCGTATTGCCCAGGTTCCGGAGCCGCTCCAGGGAAGCGAGGAGCTTGGAATTGTCCCGCTGGTGGAGGCCTATGCTCGGTTCGTCCAGTACATAGAGGACGCCGGTCAGCCCGGAGCCGATCTGTGTCGCGAGCCGGATCCGCTGAGCTTCTCCGCCCGAAAGGGATTTTGTCTCCCGGCCCAGCGTCAGATACTCGAGACCGACGTTGATCATGAAGCGCAGGCGCTCCCGGATTTCCTTCAGGATCTCCTTCGCGATCTTTTCCTGTTTTTCGCTGAGTTCCAGATCGAGGAAAAAGCCGAGGGCCTCTTTTATGCTGAGGTCGCAGATGTCCATGATGTTCTTTCCGCCGACGGTGACCGAAAGCACTTCTTTGGTGAGCCTCCTGCCGTTACAGGTTTTACATACGATTTCAGTCATGTATTTATTTTCGATTTCTTCTTTTTGCGCCTCGGAAAAGGATTCGTAATAGCGCCGCTGGAGGTTCTTGATGGCCCCCTCGTATTCCTTGAGCCCGTGAAAACTGAATTCCTTGCCGTCGTAGTCAAAACGGAAATGCTTGTCGGATCCGTAGAATATCAGCTCCATTTCCTTTTCCGTCAGGTCTTTGACGGGCTTTTCGATATCGATCTTGTGCGCCTTGGCAAAGGCCCGGAAGATTTCCCAACTCCAGCCTTTGCGGGAGAGGGCGCCGGGGATATAAATGCCGCCGTCGGCGATCGAGAGATTATCGTCGTTGATCAGCTTGTTGCCGTCGATTTCCAGGCTTTTTCCGATGCCCTTGCATTCCGGGCAGGCGCCGTAGGGGGCGTTAAAGGAAAAAAGCCTCGGCGTAAGATCGGGGATGCTGACTTCTTCGTGATCGGGACAGGCGTAATTTTCGCTGTAGCTGTAATCCACGGCTTTCTTTTTTTTGCCCTCGGCCGCTTCCACATTGAGGATGATTTTTCCGCCCGCAAGACTTGAGGCCGTCTCCACCGACTGGGTAAACCTGCTCTCAAAGTCCTTGTCGCCCTTTTTTAAGACCAGCCTGTCGATGACGACTTCGATCGTATAGCGCTTGTTTTTGTCGAGATCGATGTCTTCCTCGAGGTACAGGATTTCCCCGTTGATCCGGGCCCGCACGTAGCCTTTTTTCAGGAGATTGGCGAAGAGATTCTTCTGCGCGCCCTTCTTTTCCTTGATCAGGGGCGCGAGGATCATGATTTTGTCCCCTTCCTTGAAGCGGGCCAGGGCGCCCGTGACGATTTCCTCCGCGCTCTGCTTCTCCACGGGTCTGCCGCAGATGGGGCAGTGGGCCACGCCCACATGGGCGAAAAGCAGACGCATATAGTCATAGATTTCCGTGATGGTCCCCACGGTGGAGCGGGGATTGCGGTTTGTGGTTTTCTGCTCGATGGAAATGGCGGGGGCCAGGCCCTCGATGCTGTCCACATCGGGTTTTGTCATCTGTCCGATAAACATGCGGGCGTAGGCCGAGAGGCTCTCCACATAGCGCCGCTGTCCTTCCGAATAGATGGTGTCAAAGGCCAGGGACGACTTTCCGCTGCCGCTGACGCCGGTGATCACCACGAATTTGTTTTTATTGATTTCAATGTCAAAATTCTTCAGGTTGTGCTGACGCGCGCCTTTGATAATAATTTTGTCGATCATTCTATCCTTGTCTTCCTTTTTGTGCCTCTGATTTGTGTCCGGTGAATTTTCCGGAAATTTTATTGTTTATTTCAAGCCTTACCAGCAGTTGTCGAGGTCGTCCAGCCAGATCCGGGCCGAAGAATCGCTGGCCATGCGGAGATCACCCCGGGGGGAAAGGGCCACGCTGCCGACCTTGGGGCCGTCGGGCAGGCAGGAGCGCTTGTACTGCTGGGCGAAGAAGCGCCGGTAGAAGGTTTCGAGCCAGTGCAGGATCGTCTCCCGTTCATAGCGGCCCGCAAAGGCCGATTCCGCCAGAAACAGCACTTTTCGCGGCGCGAAGCCGAAGCGCAGCATCTGGTAGAGGAAAAAATCATGAAGTTCATAGGGCCCGATGAGATCTTCGGTTTTCTGCGAGATTTTCCCGTCCTCGGGGGGCAGCAGCTCCGGACTCACAGGCGTTTCCAGCACGTCAGTGAGGACGGCCGCCAGCCCGGTATCGCCGCAGGTATCGGCGTAATAGCGGACAAGATGCCGGACAAGGGTCTTGGGCACCGAGCAGTTGACGCCGTACATGGACATGTGGTCGCCGTTGTAGGTGGCCCAGCCGAGAGCCAGCTCCGACATGTCGCCGGTCCCGATCACAAGGCCGTTATGGGCGTTGGCGAGGTCCATGAGGATCTGGGTCCTTTCCCGGGCCTGACTGTTTTCATAAGTCACGTCGTGCAGGCCGGGGTCATGGCCGATGTCGCTGAAATGCTTCATGATGGCCTCTTTGATGTTGATCTCCCGGCAGGTCGCGCCGATCCCCCGGATCAGCTTCAGGGCGTTGTTGTAGGTCCTGTCCGTCGTCCCGAAGGCGGGCATGGTGACCGCAATGATGTTCTCGGCCGGAAGTTCCGCCAGGGCAAAGGCCTTTCTCGTCACGAGCAGCGCCAGCGTGGAATCGAGCCCGCCGGAAATGCCCAATATGGCGTGTTTGCAATTTGTGTGGGCCAGTCGCTTCCGAAGCCCGAAGGATTGGATATTGAGGATTTCCTCACAGCGCCGGTTCCGCTCCGCTTCGCCCGCGGGGACGAAGGGGCGGGGATCAATACGCCGGTTTATGTCGATTTTTCTTTCTTTCACCACAAAGGGAACCACAACGTGGTCATTTTTGAAATTCGTCCGGAACGTGGTCATTTTCCGCCGTTCGCTTTCGATTTTTTCGAGGTCCACGTCGCCGGTGATCCGCCCGTTGGCAAAGCGTCCGCTTTCGACCACGGCGGCCCCGTTTTCCCCGATGATGTTGTGGCCCGCGAAAACGAGATCCTGGGTCGACTCGCCGACGCCGGCGTTGCAGTAGACATAGGCGCAGACCGATGTGGCCGATTTGCCTAAAATCAGCTGCCGTCGGTATTCGGCCTTGCCGATGACCTCATCGCTGGCCGAGGCGTTGGCGATGACGGTCGCGCCTGCCAGGGCGTGCTCCGTCGACGGCGTGTGGGGCATCCAGACGTCTTCGCAGATCTCGACGCCCAGCACAAAACGGGCGTTGGTTTCGCTGCGGAACAGGATGTTCCCGCCGAAGGGAACGGATTTTTGCTCTCCGTTCCAGTCGATGAAGACCACGTCTCCGGTCCCCGGCGTAAAATATCTGGCCTCATAAAATTCCGCGTAATTGGGGATATATCGCTTTGTCACAATGCCCAAAAGCCGTCCCTTGCAGATGACGGCGGCGCAATTGTACAATTTTGAGCGGTGGGAAAAGGGAAAACCGACGACCACGAGCGTTTCCAGGTCGGCGCTTGCCGCGAGGATGTCGTCTATGGCCGCCCTTGCCCGGTCCAGGAGCTCGTTTTGCAAAAAAAGATCGTTGCAGGTATAGCCGGTCACGGCCAGTTCCGGGAACACGAGAAGAGAGACGCCTTCTTTCGCCGCCTCTGTCATCATTTTCAGAATTTCCGCCGTGTTGTGGGACACATCGGCGACCTTTACCGCGTGCGTTGCCGCGGCGACCCGGAGATACCCGTAATTCACTTTCAACCCTCCCCTTATTGTTTCTCCTAATCATACACCTTTTTGACCGTTTTGTCAAAAATAATCTCAGAGAACAT